>JBEKLW010000165.1:0-6086 GCA_050008815.1 Bryobacteraceae bacterium | reverse complement strand
GATCCCGCCCTCGCTGCCGATGTCGTGGAGCGTGACGATGTTGGGGTGGTTCAGCGCCGAAGCCGCACGGGCCTCGTGAATGAGCCGCGCCTTGCGGGCCGGATCGTCCGCCAGCTCGCGCGGCAGCACCTTCAGCGCGACGCGGCGGCCAAGGCGGATGTCCTCGGCCAGATAGACCTCGCCCATGCCGCCCGCACTGAGTTTGGAAATGACGCGGTAGTTCGAGATAGATCGCCCCGCCGCCAGCACCGAGGCCCCCGGAGCGGGCGGCTCGAGGACGTCCCCGGCGCCCTGCGCGCAGCCCAGCAGGGATTCGAGATCGCGGCGCAGCTCCTCGTCCCCGCCGCAGGCATCGCCGAGGAATGCGGCGCGCTCGGCCTCGGGCCGCTCCAGCGCGGCATTGTAGATCCGCTCGACCTTTTCCCAGCGCGCGTCACCCGCCATGGCTTCTCGTCAGCTCGCGCAGCGGCCAGCCCTTGGCCATGCGCTAGTCTCGCAACACAGTGTCGGCGGTTTCCTGCGCAGTCGGGCCGCCGAAGAAGCGCAGCTAGACGACGCGGGCCTTCCGCTCATCCCGAGCGGCAAGCGCGTTGAGGGCATCGTCCAGAGCCACCAAATATGCCAACCGGCTTCGCAAACGTTCCGGCGGCGCGTCGTCGGGCACCATGACCATAATGTCGCAATCGCTGTCCGGGCCGGCTTCTCCTCCGGCGATGGAACCGAACAGGTAGATGCGCTCCGGACTGTACGCCTCTACCAGACGGCACACCACCTCGGTCAAAACCGGACCGCCAGCGGCTGACATGACTCGTGCCCATCCAGTTTGCCACAACTGCCGAAGAGCGGACCCTGAATGGTGGCATTCTGTGGCTACCGGCGGGAAGTCAGTCAACCCCGTCGAGCCGTGGTTTCTTCTCCCGCACAATTCCCGCAGTTCTGTCCCGGACCGCAAAGGCTAAGTCATTTGTTTTCAGCAGAGAGTTCCTTGATAACCGCCCTGAGCGCCCTTGGACACGCTAGAGGTCTGGCGTTCGAGTCGCCACGGGCCCACCACGCAAGCCGCGATCCCTCAAACATTTACGCCTGTTCTTGTTCGATGCCTACAGCGCGATAACGACGTCACTCAACCCAGTTCCACACTCACCTGGTTCACGCCGGCGAGCTGATTCGCTGGAATGAAATTGCCGGAGAGCGGTTTCCCGTTGAGGACCAGCCGGCTCACGCCCTTCTCGACCCCGGCGGAGTTTGTCACTTCGATGCTCAGCCGTTTGCCGCGGAAGACGCGCTCGACTTTGAAACCCTTCCAGGCCGAAGGAATGCACGGGTCGATGCGCAGGCCGTCGTACTCGGGGCGTATGCCGAGGATGTATTGGGTGACGGCGAAGTAGGACCAGGCGGCCGAGCCGCTCAGCCAGGGGACGCGGGAGGCGCCGCAGCGCGGGCTATACTTGCTGTGGGTGTACTGGCAGTAAACGTAGGGCTCGATCTCGCGCACTTCGGCCCGGGTATTGTAGGCGCCCGGCAGGCAGGCGCGGAAATACTGATACGCCCGGTCGCCGTGGCCGAGCAGCGTCTCGGCCATGA
Source organism: Bryobacteraceae bacterium (assembly GCA_050008815.1). Classification (GTDB taxonomy): domain Bacteria; phylum Acidobacteriota; class Terriglobia; order Bryobacterales; family Bryobacteraceae; genus JBEKLJ01. Next base: position 4,502 of record JBEKLW010000165.1, on the reverse strand, counting down.
CCGCCCATCCCTGGGTGTGGGTAAACACGCTCGCGTTTTCCTTCATGCCGGGGTTGAACAGCACCGCCCGCATGACCCGCATCTCCGTCTGGACGAAGGGTGGAGCGCAGAGCATCAGGCCGAACTCGGTGGCCAGCCGCTCGTGGACCGATTGCATGGCCTGGGCGGCGCGCTTGGGCTCGGCGTGGCCGCTGATCGTGGCCCAGGACTGGGGATTGAGGAAGATCTGGCCCTCGGGGTTCTCCGCCGAGCCGTAGCGGGCGCCGTCGCCGTCGTAGCCGCGCCGATACCAGGCGCCGTCCCAGGCCTCTTCGGCGAGGCTGCGGTCCAGCCGCGCCAGGTGCCGGGCGGCCCAGGCGCGCTCCTCCGGCTCCGAGAGCAGCGCGCAGACTTCCAGGTACACCGCCAGCGCGTAGCGAAGCTGAAAGGCGACGAAGATCGACTCGCCCTTCTCGCCCAGCCGGATGCAGTCGTTCCAATCGGCGGACAATCCGCAGGGCAGGCCGTGGGCGCCCGAGCGCTCGAGGTTGAATTCGATGGCCCGCCGCAGGTGGCCGAGCACCGTGTCCTCGCCGCGATCGGCGTAGGGCAGCACCTTAGCATAGAACGCGCAGTCGCCGGTCTCCTTGACGTAGGCCGGAACGGCATTGAACAGCCACAGGCAGTCATCGGAGCGGTACTCGTCCTCGCGCGGCGGCGCTTCGGTCCCCGGCCGGTGCGAGAATTGCTTCACCACGGGTATGGCGCCGCCGGTCGAGACCTGGCCGGTGATCATCAATTCGAGCCGGCCGCGGGCCTCTTCGGGAATGGCGTGCATGACCCCGAGCATGTCCTGCACCGTGTCGCGATAGCCGAGCCCGTCGCGCTCGCCGGCATAGGTGAGGCTGGCGGCCCGCGACCAGGCGTAGGTGATCAGGCAGTTGAACGGGCTCCACATGTTCAGCATGCTGTCGAGCTCGGCGTCGGGCGTAGTGACCCTCATACCGGCCAGCCGTTCGTGCCAGTAGCTCTTCAGCGCGGCCAGTTCCACGCGCACCCGGTCCATGCTCGCGAACTCTTCCGCCGCCCGGCGGCCCTGTTCCCGGGCCGTGCCGATGCCCACCAGCACCAGGAACTCCCGCGTCTGGCCGGGTTCAAGCGCCAGCGGCACCTGGAAGGTGCCGCAGCCGTTGTCCCCGGCCGCCAGGGAATTGGTGCACTGGCCGCGCGCGACCACGGAGGGACTGGCGTAGCTGCCGTAGGCGCCGATGAAGGCGGTGCGGTCGGTGTCGAAGCCCGAGACCTCGGCGCCCACCAGCGCCAGGAACGTGTGCCGTCCCTGGTCGTGATTTTCGAACTCCTCGGGCTTGTGCGGCACGTTCACGTTCAAGCCGTGGTCGATGATGTTGCCTTCGACCGACATCCGGACGATGTGCTGCGTGTACTGGAGATTGAAAGTGTCCTGCCAGGCCTTCCAGTTGCCGGCGTACTCGACGAAGGTGAACGCGCTCAGTCGGCGCGGCGTTGGCCCGAGATTGGTCACCTTGACGTGCCAGCACTCGAAGTCCTTCCCCAGTGGCACGAAATAGACCGTCTCCACCCGCACGCCGGAGTATTCCGAGGAAATGATGGTGTAGGCGCTGCCGTGACGGCACTCCGACTGGAACTGGTCGAGCGGCTTGCCCACCGGCTGCCAGGAGGCGGACCAGTAGTCCTTCGTGTCGTGGTCGTGCAGGTAGATATAGCGGCCCGGCTGGTCCATCGGCAGCGAGTTGAAGAACAGCCGCAGGAAACGCCCTTGGGCGGCCGACTTATAGAAGCTGTAGCCGCCGGCGTTGTTGGTGATGATGGCGCCGTATTCGGTGCTGCCCAGGTAGTTACTCCACGATTTCGGCGTGTCCGGCCGGGTAATTACGTACTCTTTGTTCCGGTCGTCGAAGTAACCGTATTGCATGTCTTCCTCTCAGGCCCGCGCCGCTTTGGCCCGGATCTCGGCCAGCTCGGTCTGGATCCGGCGGGTGGTCCGCTCATCGAGCCGGTACAGGAACATGCCGAGTCCCGCCAGCGCGCTGCCGATGGCCGGAATGACGCTCATCAGCAGCCGGATCCCGTGCTGGGCCTGGGCGGTCTGCTGCACGTTGGCGTGGAACCCGTAATAGCCCAGCAGCCAGGCGGCAATCGACCCGCCGATGGCCCAGCCGAACTTGTTCGACATCCCCGAGGCGGAGAACACCAGTCCGGTGGCCCGCCGGCCGGTCCGCCACTCCGAGTAGTCGGCGGTATCGGCGTACATGGCCCAGACCAGCGCCGAAGTCGGCCCCATCAGCAGGTTCACCAGCACCTGGTACACGAACATCAGCACGAACTGCTGCGGCGCGACCCAGTAGGACAGGGCGGTCAGCACGGTGGTCAGCAGCATCAGCCCGATGTAGGCGTTCTTCCGCCCGGTTTTCGGGGTCACGAACTGAACCAGGAACGTGCCCAGCATCGACATCAGCGCGCCCACCACCATGTAAGTGGCGGCCAGCTTCTCGCTGCCGACATAGTATTTGAAGTAGTAGATGATCGAGCCGTTGCGGATCGAGACGTAGCACAACGTGAGGATGCCCAGCGCGCAAAGGATCAGCCAGGGCGTGTTGGCGAGCAGGTCGCGCAGGTCCCGGCCGAGGGAAGTGCGCTGATCCTTGACGGGCTGAACCCGCTCCCGGGTCAGGGCGAAGGTCAGCAGGAACAGCGCCACGGCCAGCGCCGCATACACCCCCATGGTGACCTGATATCCGCGGGCCGAGTTGCCCTTGCCGAAATAGCCCACCAGGTACAGCGTGGCCCATTGGACGGCCAGCCCCGCCAGGAAGGCGAACGTGAAGCGGTAGGAGGACAGGCTGGTGCGCTCCTGCGAATCCGGCGAGATGACGCCCATCAGCGCCGAATAGGGGACGTTGATGGCCGAGTAGACCATCATCATCAGCGACAGGGTCACGTAGGCGTAGACCAGCTTGCCGGAAGGGCTGAATGAGGGCGTGGTGAAGGTCAGGACGCTGATGATCCCGAACGGCAGGGCCATCCAGAGCAGGTAGGGGCGGAACTTGCCCCAGCGGGTCCGGGTGCGGTCGGCGAGCATGCCGATGAGCAGGTCGAAGCCGGTGTCCCAGACTCGTGTCACCAGCAGCATGGTGGCCAGGGCGGTGGCGGTCAGGCCGAAGGTGTCGGTATAGAAGTTGAGCTGGAAGTAGATGAAGGTCATCCAGAACAGGTTGGAGGCGCCATCACCAAAGGCGTAGCCGATCTTCTCCGCAACGGACAGCTTGTGTGTCTCCGGCATGGGAATCCAGATTACCGCACCGCGGTTCGCGGTTCCACGGCGGAGGGGAGGGATTCACCGCCGAGGCGCGGAGCGGCTTCTCCGGCCCGACTCCCGCTCACGCAACCGCAAAACGGTTCAGCCTGTCGTTGCGCTGTATGGACAATGGGTATACACTAAAGCTGAATGGCGGGCGGGAAGACACCGGCTTTCGATTGGGATGACGCCAACATCGCCCACGTCGCGAGGCACTCCGTTGCCCCGCTGGAAGCCGAGCAGGTCATCAGCGGCTCCTCGCTTCCGCTTCAGATCGAGGAGCGCGAGAGCGAGGAAAGACACACTGAATTGGGCGAGACTGCCAGTGGGAGGTTACTCGTCGTAGTTTGGATCTGGAGGCGGCAACGAATTCGAGTCGTGACCGCCTTCCCTGCTGGCCGCAAGTGGCGCGCGCTTTGGCGGCGTTTGAAGGGAGGAGGGCCAAGTGCTTAGAAAGAAACTCGCGGACGCGCGAACCGAGGCCGACGAGGCTCGCTGGTTCGAGGAGAATCAGGACCGGCTTCTGAAGCTCTTTGAGCAAGCGGAGAAGGAAGGAACGTTGCGTATTGGCGACAAGAGCGTTGGCATCACCCTCTCCAAGCGTACCGAGACCCTGGCCAAGCCTCCCTCACAGAAGGTGATGCTGCGGATTCCGACTGACGATTTGACGCTGGCTCGTCGATTGGCAGCTAGCAGGGGACTCCGCTACCAGACGTACATCAAGCTGCTCTTGCGCGAGGGATTGGATCGGGAGAAGAAAGTGAGACGCCGCGCGTAGCCGGCCAGCAGAGGGTGGGCCACCCCGCGCGCCTCACTCAAGAGCCGCACCGCGCGGCTGTCGCCGCACCACCCTTGCCGGCCGGCAGCGCGTGACTGCTATACTCAAGCTGCGAGGTGACTGGTGGACGGTAACCCAAATGATCCCCGCTTTGACTTCGATGCCAATCCTACGCTCGACGAATTGATCGCTCAGCAGGGAAAGGGGCCGGTCATCGACGTCGAAGTCCTGCACGGCGATTTCTGGCCGGCGGAGGAGCCGATCGAGGACTTCCTGACCGCCTTGCATGAGTGGCGTGGCCACAATACGGCAGACCGCGCGGCATGAGCAGCGTCGTCGTCGACACGGACGTCGTCTCCTTCCTCTTTAAGAACCACCCGATCAGTACCCGTTATGACGCCGACCTGG
>JBEKLW010000164.1:0-6088 GCA_050008815.1 Bryobacteraceae bacterium | reverse complement strand
TGCGTCAAACAGGCTCATTCGAACATCCTCTGCCGGCGCGCCTCGTACAGCAGAATGCCGGCGGCCAGGGCTGCGTTCAGCGATTCGACGCCCGCCGTCGGGATCCGCAAGCCGATGCCGCCGGCGCGAAGCTGATCGCTGACGCCCCGGCCTTCGCTGCCGATGACGAGCGCGCAGGGGCGGCGAAAGTCCGCCTCGCCCAGGTGCATGGCGCCCGAGGGCAGCGCCGCGTAGACGTCCATACCGCGCTCTTCCAGCGCCGCCTGCGCCGCGCCGCCGTCCAAACCGGCCAGCAGCGGCACGCGGAACACCGATCCGGCCGACGCCCGCACGGCCTTCGGGTTGAATGGGCTGACCGTGCCCTTCAGAAACATCACCCCGCTCGATCCGAAAGCCTCGGCGGCCCGCAGGATCGTGCCGGCGTTCCCGGGATCCTGCAGCCCGTCCAGAACCACCACCAGCGGCCGGCCGCCAAAGAGGTCCTCGAGGCTCCACTCGGGCGGCTCGACCAGCGCCATGACGCCCTGCGCCGCCTCGGTTGCCGACAGGCCGCGGAACAGCGCCTCCGGGAGCGCAAACAGGCGCAGGCCGGCGCGGCGGCGCACCTGCCGCTCTACCTCGGCGCGGACGGACTCGGCGGCCAGGACCGCGCTCACGCGGCAGTCGCTCCTTAGCGCCTCCTCCAGCAGGTGGAAAGTCTCCGCCACGCAATAGCCCTCGCGGGTGAGGGTTCCGCGGGAGATGGCGCGGCGGACATCCCGAAGCAACGGGTTGGCGGCGCTGGTCAGTGTTTCAGTTTTCACCACCGTGGTCTCACTCGGGCTCTGTCTAGCATCGTAAACTGGATCGGGGTACGGCGTGTGATGGCGCGGAAACGGCGAATCGCGGGGATGGCGGCGCTGCTGGTGGCGGTCCTCTTGGCCGTCGCCATCGTCCCGACAGCGGTCCGCATCCAACGGCAGTCTGCGCGGGATGAGACCCGGCCCGCCGACGTCATCCTGATTCTCGGCGCCGCGGAGTACCGTGGCAAGCCCTCCCCGGTGCTCAAGGGGCGCCTCGACCACGGCCTCGAGCTGTACCGCCGGAAGCAGGCCCCGCTGATCCTCACCACCGGCGGGGCGGGCGGCGATCCGGTCTTTACCGAGGGTGAGGTCAGTCGCGACTACCTTGTCGGCCAGGGCGTGCCCTCGGAGGCCATCCTGGTGGAAAGCGAAGGCGCGACGACCATGCACTCGATTGCGGCGGCGGGTGAGATCATGCGCCGTATGGGTTTGAAGTCCTGCATCGTCGTGAGCGACGGGTACCACATTTACCGGGCCAAGAAGATGCTTGAGGCGCAGGGGTTCAGAGTGTACGGCTCGCCGCGCCCCGAGCAGGGCCAGAGCGGGCTCCGGCAGTGGTGGCTCTGCCTCCGCCAAGCTGTCGGATACTGGCTGTGGAGAGTGGGGATCAAGGTCTAGAACCGGTCTCGTTGGGGAGACCTCCACCAATATGAAGAACGCATCGGCAGACAGATTGAATGACGAGTTGCGGCCGGAGTACGACCTCTCGCGGCTCAAGGGAGGTGTTCGCGGCAAGTACTACCGGCAGGCAACTGGCGGGACCAACCTGGTGTTGATCGACCCGGAGGTCCTGGACGTGTTTCCGGATGGCGCCGCGGTGAACCAGGCGTTGCACGCGCTGGCGCCGGTTCTGCGGCGACAGCGTCGGGCAGGGAGCAAGCGGAGAAGCGCCTAGCAGCGGCTACAGCTTCAGCAGCGCGCGCAGGCGCTTGGTCTGCACCCGGCTTACCGGGATCTCGGTCTGCTTCTTGTCATCCATGCGCAGCATGTAACTCGACTTGAACCAGGGGATGACTTCCTTGATCCGGTTGATGTTCACCAGATAGGAGCGGTGGACCCGCCAGAACGTCTCCGGGTCGAGACTCGATTGCAGCTCCTCGATGGTGCGGTAATTAGACTGACCCTCGAGGCCCGTGGCGACGATCGTAATCAGGCCGTCGTCGATGGTGGCGTAGACGACCTCGTTGGCGTCCACGATGAGGTTGCGGTTGGCGCTCCGCACCAGCAGCTTGGTGCGCTGCGGCTGCGCGCGGGCGACCGTCTCGGCCGGTTGCGCCTTGGCCCGCTCCTGCACGGCCCGCCGCGCGCGCTCGATCGACAGCGCCAGCCGGTCCTTCTCGACGGGCTTCAGAACATAGTCCAGCGCCTCCAGCCGGAAGGCCTCGATGGCGTACTGGTCGAAGGCCGTGGCCAGCACGAAGTAGGGCAGCGCGACGTCCGTCTCCTTGAGCGCCCGGATCACGCCCAGGCCGTCCATGCCGGGCATCTGCACGTCCAGGAAGACCAGGTCCGGCTCCAGCTCCTGAACCAGCCGGACCGCCTGAATCCCGTTGGTCGCCGTGCCGACGACGTCCACGTCGGGGAAGTCCTTGAGCAGGTACGCCAGCTCGTCGCAGGCGAGCTGCTCGTCATCGACGATCAGGGCGCTGATGGTGGCTGTCGCGCGCTCCGGCATTCAGCCTCAGTATAGCTTCCGGGAGCGCGGTTCCGCGTGAGGCCGCCTGCCAACGACGGGCGCATCAGCCGCGCGCCGAGCGCAATCCCCAATGGAGAGCCCCGCGTCGGCCCAAGCGCGCTTTGAAAAGCCAGCGAGGGCGTGTTCGCTGGCGAACACCGAGTCCCAGAGGCGGACATTGCGCCTCCGGGCTACATTAGTAAGTCCTTCAGGCTTAGGCACTTCGGCTCTGGAACCCCGCATGCCCTATAGTCTTCGGTTGCGGGAATGGAACTGCGGCTGCACCCGAGCCGTAGGGCTTCTCTAAGGGAGGACCGCCATGCTTGCCGATGTACGCCTTGGTTTTCGCGTGCTGGTTAAGAATCCGGGCGCGACAGCGATTGCCGTTCTGGCGCTCGCCCTCGGCATCGGCGCGAACGCGATGATGTTCGTCAGCTTGCGCGGCTTGGTGCTCCACCCCCTGCCGTATCCGCGGCTGGACGAGATAGTGACCGTCTGGGGGACCGCGGGGAAAACGAGCTCGCAGCGCGATGCGGTCTCGCCGGCGGATTTCCTGGATTGGCGCGGGCAGGCGCACTCGTTTCGAGAATTGGCCGCCTATCGTGGATGGGAGGTCAACCTCACCGGCGTGGCCGACCCGGAACGCTTGCAGGGTTGCGCTGTGTCACCGGGGTTCTTCCACGTCCTGGGTATGCATCCGCAGATCGGGCGGACGTTCTCAAAGAGCGAAGCCGAGCCTGGCAACGACGCCGTGGCCGTGCTGAGCTACGGCTTTTGGAAAAGCCACTTCGCGGGCGCTTCCGATGTCGCCAGCAGGCGCATCTTCCTCGACGGCCGCTCGTTCGCAATCATCGGCGTGATGCCCGAGGATTTCGACTTCCCGCTGGCCACCGATGTTTGGGCGCCGCTCGCATTCACTCCAAGCGAGCGCGCGGACCGCGCCAGCCGCACCTTGCAGGTACTCGGGCGTCTGGCCCCGGGAGTATCGCTGGCGCAAGCGCGAGCCGAGATGACCGGCTTGGCCGCGAGAGGGGACCGTCAATATCCGGATACCAACTCCGGCCGCTCTACCGCGGTCCTCCGGATACTCGAGCTGACCAACCAAGTCACCGATCGGTTCGTGATGGTGCTGATGGCGGCTGCGAGCTTCGTGCTCCTGCTGGCCTGCGCCAATGTCGCCAACATACACCTGGCTCGCAGCGCGGGGCGGATGAAAGAGACGGCGATCCGCGCGGCGCTGGGCGGGACGCGCTGGCGCATCGCCCGGCAGCTTCTGGTGGAAAGCCTGCTGGTATCGCTGGCGGGCGGCGTCATGGCGATGATTCTGCTTGGGTGGACAGACGCCTGGCGCGCCCAGATTCCGCAGGAAGTCTACAGATGGGTAGCTGGTATGCGGAGTCTCCGTGTCGATGGTGGAATGCTGCTATATATCGCCGCGGTGGCAATCCTCACCGGCCTGCTGTGCGGCGCAGCGTCGGCGCTGCATGCGTCGTCACCGATCGGTCTGAACGACCGGCTGAAGCAGGGCGGGCGCTCCTCGGTTTCGGGCCGGCACGGGCTGCGCAAGTTCCTCGTCGGCGCCGAGGTGGCGCTTGCCATGGTGCTGTTGGCCGGTGCCGGCCTGATGGTGCAGACGTTCCGCCGAATGGCGCAAACGGACCCGGGATACGACCCCTCGCACCTGCTCACCATGCGAGTGGCGCTCCAGTCCACCGCGCGCCCCGGACCTTCGGAATGGCGGTCTTTCTACGAGGGGCTCAGAGAGCGGATCGAGGCGCAGCCGGGCGTGGTGGCGGCGGCGATCGAGGGCGACTCGGCAGGCACGACCGAGTTCACCATAGAGGGTCGGCCGCAGACCGAGCGCTCCGCGTCGGTGCCCTGGGTCCGGACCGTCAGTCCCGGCTATTTCCGCGCGATGGGAATTCCAGTGCGCCAAGGGCGCGCGATCGATTTGCGGGACGGCCCAGACGCCCCGGGCGTCATCCTGCTCAGCGAATCGGTGGCCCGCCGGTACTGGAACCGGCCGGGGGAGGTTGCCCTCGGCGGCCGCGTTCGCACCGGCGGTCCTCAGGCGGCTCCGCTCACGGTCATCGGCATCGCCGGCGACCTCAAGGACTGGTTCAGGAACGAGCCTCTGCCCCTGGCGTATGTCTCCTTCCGACAGCAGCCCAATCGCTCGGCCCAGGTGCTTGCTAGGACTCACGGCGACCCAATCGCGGCCGCTGGGATGGCCCGCGCCGAAGTGCGCGCGCTCGATCCCAATCAGCCGGTCTACGACCTTCGGAGCATGGAGCAGCGGGTTGCCGACCAGATGTCCGGGGTACGTCTCGCGGCGCAGTATATGGCGGGTTTCGCCGCGTTCGCGCTGATTCTGGCGGCCACCGGGACCTACGGAGTCGTCTCGTACATGGTGAGCCAGCGCATGCAGGAGATGGGCGTTCGGATGGCCCTGGGCGCAGACCCCGCGCAGGTGCTGCGGATGGTCGTGGGCCAATCGTTGCGGCTGTGCGCGGCCGGCCTGGCCGTAGGGCTGGCTGCGGCGTATTGGCTGATGCGTGCCATGTCCAGCGCCGTCTACGGCGTGGTCGTGCTGGATTGGACTGTGTTCGCCGGATTCACTTTGTTGCTGGCGGCCGCCGCCGCGCTGGCCGGCTACATCCCGGCTCGGCGCGCCGCCGCGATGGATCCGCACTTGGCGCTGCGGTGTGAGTAGGCCCGGTTTGCTTTCGCGCCGTACCAGCGGCAGGCTCAGTCCCTGTCCGCTGGCGCACACCCGGGTTCCACCATCGGACACCTGGTGGCCCGTAACTGATTGAAACGGCGTATTCCCCGTCTGGAGGGAGGCTTGCCTGACCTTTTCAGTAAAGATGTGTATCAGAACGCGACGCCGAGCGTTTAATGCTGTAGGAGGTCGCCGGGGCCGGGCCGGTTAGCCCGCCCGACCTGGGACCTGACACGACAGGAGGCCGGAATGGGTGTTTTGCATGCAGCTCTGCGCAGGAACCTGGACGCCGTGGGCGTGGCGGCGGCTTGCCTGGCAATGGTTGTCGGAAGTTGCGCGGCGCCCCCGCGCGCGTGCATCTCCGGGCGCGCCGCTCTGGCCCGGATCCAGGAAGTCTGGGTGACATCGACCCGCGACGTGATCTCGGATTTGCAGTCCTATATCGAGGATCTCGACCTGCCGGACCTGGAGGTCAATCTCCTTCCGACCCCAGAGCTCTGAGCGGCAACTGCGTGGCGGCCTGCGGCTGGGCTGACCCAGCCCGCCCGCGGATGCGCTCACCCCGCGGGAAGGCGATAAGTCCGACAGACGTTCCCTCCCCGATCGCCCCGCCTGCTGTCAGCTCCTACTCTTGAGCAGTTTCGCTCCGATCAAGCCCCCGAGCAGCGGAAGGAGCGTAAAGGTCGCCAGCAGCACCACCACCTGCACCCCCATCGGCATCTGCAAGGCATCCAGCATCCGGTCCCGGAGGGCGGGCGAGACGCCGCGCTACTCGAGGTCAGGACCGCCATGAGCTACACGGTCACTCCGTTCGAGGTCGCGTCCAGGCTGGCAGTTGCGGGCGCAGCC
>JBEKLW010000163.1:0-6098 GCA_050008815.1 Bryobacteraceae bacterium | reverse complement strand
GTCCTGATCCTGACAGCGTACTGGTTCCGGTATAAGTGCCTGGTCATCCTTAGAGCTACGGCCGCGCGTGACCGGGCGCGCCAGGTGGCGGCGGCGAACCACCTCAGCTTCGCCGAGATCGCCGCGCGCCTGGAAGGTGATGTGCCGACCGAGGAACTGCGACGGTTCCACGCGGCCCTGCTCCGGGACTACACGGTCCTCACCTGCCTGCTCCGCTACAGCTCGGCGGTGCCCGCGGGGTCCTACAGCGCGGAGGAGCGCATGCTCATGCTCGATTTCAAACTCATGCACGTCTGGTTCACGCTGGTGCGGGGTCTCGCTAAAGGTCCGGCGCGCCGCTCGCTGGCGGAGTGTACGCGCATCCTCCTCCACTTCGGCAACCGAATGGCCGAGCGCAGCGCGGTACTTTCGAAAGCCTGAGGCCGGCGCGCGAGGAGGTTTCCTTCCAATCGCGCATCGCCTTTCAGGAATTGGGCGGTCTATCTCCTCGAGAGGCTGCATTTTGACAAACTGCCGGCGCCACCGCTGGCGGCCGTATTCCGCCGCGGCGAGATCGTGCTCGCTGCCAGAAAGCCCACCGAACGCCATCCCTGCGCGAATCTGTGACGCGCTGCGGCTGCGGTTCTAACCTTCTTCCGATCCCTGCAAAATCGCGGAAAGGCTCGGAAGAATTGTTATGAAAAATTGCGTTTTATCAATCAAAACCCGACAGCACGCCTCGCCCCGCTCGAATTGCGTTAGGGGGCCGACGGAAGAATGGCCTTAAGATTGTTGATATTGCGAGCTGGTCCTAGCAGTACCACTACTAAATGCAAACACAATGTACAACAATTGTTTCATTAGGGACCCTTAACTCTGTTATATTTCGTGAGTGGCGCCCCGCGCGGGCGCTCAACGGGACGTTTGGCGTGACGTCACCCACCACGTCGTGGGGGACGATCAGATCTCGGGATCGGTGACACTGCGTAATTTGGGTGCGGCATAGAACCGATAGTGCTGTCGGTCCGAGATGGAGGCGCTAGAAAGTACCTCGCCGCCAGTTCTGGGCAAGGTACTCGCGAAAGCGAAAATCAGGATGGACGGCCCCATCGGAGAGTCTCCACAGGCCCGGAGCTTCAGTCCGGCGCGCGGCGTGGCGCCGGATTGGAACGATCTGGTCGCGAGGATTCGCCGGGGCGATGCCTCCGGGATGGAAGACCTCTATGCGCTGTTCTCGCGCGGGGTGCGTTTCTACCTCTGCCGGCAGCTTGGCGCGCAGGAGCTCGAAGACAAGGCTCACGACACGTTCGTGATTGTGGTGCAGGCGATCCAGAGGGGCGAGCTGAGAGACCCTGAGCGGTTGATGGGATTTGTCCGGACGGTGGTCCGCCGCCAGGTGGCCGCCTACATCGACAGAGCCGTGCAGACGCGCCGCGAACAAACGGATTTGGAGTATGGTTTCGGCGTGTGCGACGAGCGGGGCGATCCCGAGCGGGACGCCATCGCGCAGGAGCAGGTGGAGATCATGACCTGGGTGCTGCGGAGCGTCTCGTCGCGGGACCGGGAGATCCTGACGCGTTTCTACCTGCTTGGGCAGACCCAGGAACAGATCTGTGGCGAGATGCAACTGAGCGAAACGCAGTTCCGCCTGTTGAAGTCCCGTGCCAAGACCCGCTTCGGCGCACTGGGCCGCCGGAAGTTGCGCATGCGGGCCGTCCCTCGGATATTATTGAGACTGGCCTGCCGGTCAGCCAACTAGGATTACAGCAGGCCGGCCGGACGGTCATGACGCTCGACCCCCACGCGCCCGAGGACAAGCTGGAAGAGTACTGCCTTGGCCGAATGCCGGCCGAGGAGGTCGAGGAATTCGAGGCGCACCTCTTGGTGTGCCCGCGGTGCCAGGACTCCCTGCGTGAAACCGAGGCGTACGTGCGCGCGATGCGGGCGGCCGCGGCGCTGGTTGCGGGCGAGGATGCGAGCCGCTCGCGCTGGGGGCGGCGGTGGTGGGTGCGAATCGGGCTGGTGGCGCTGGCCTGCGGCGTGGCCGCGGCGCTCCTGGCCTGGTGGCTCGGCAAGGCGCACTAGCCCGGATGTTTCACCAGCAATCTGCTGCGGCGCGCGGTAGGGCCGCATCTACTGCGTTGCGCTCGGCCGGCGTCCTCGACGTACTGTTCAAGTACGCCTCCGGGCGCCGGCCGTCGCGCGCCTTGTATCTGCGGCCCTCTCATCGCGCCTCGCTACGATCGTGGTGAAACATCCGGGCTGGCGACGGTCAGAATACCCGCCGCGTCAGGCGGGCGGGGTTGAACTTGGCGGTGTCGGCCACCGCCATGACGGCCATGACGCCGGCCTGGACCGGGTCGGTCACCACGAAGTCGGCGGCATCCGGAACGCTTCCCGCCATATTGAGACTGATCACCAGCAGGCCCTGGGCGCGGACCTCGCGGACCGCCCGCTCGATCTCGCCGCCCATCAGCGCGCCAGCCAGCACCAGCGCCTTGGCGCGCGGCAGGCGGGCCACGGCGCGGACGGCATCGGCTAGCGGCTGCTCGCCCACCAGCGGAATCGTGTCCACGGAGATGTGCTCGCCGCGGATGTTGTGACGGTCGGCCTCGGAGATCGCCCCGATGGCCACTTGCCCCACCTGGGCGCCGCCACCCATGATGATGATCCGTTTGCCGTAAATCTTCTGAAAGGTGTTCACGAGGAGGAGTTGGCGGACTATGGCCAGCTTCTCGAGGTCGGCGGTGAGGTCCGCGGCGGCTCCGGGCAGGTCGATCTCGAAGTAGATCCGGGCCTCGGGCGGGCGGTTCTCGATGATCTCCACCAGGCTGATGTCGCCGCCGTGCGCGGCGATGACGCCGGTGAGCAGGTGCAGGACTCCGGGGCCCGGCTCGGCGTGAACGAGCACGCCGATGCGGCCGCTGGCAACGTTCTCAGTCATAGGCTTCGTATTTCCGCAGCAGGTCCTCCCAGTGTCCCTGCGCTTTCAGGAGAAGCTCGCACACCTCGCGTACCGCCCCTTGCCCCCCCTCGGCCCCGGTGACCAGGTGCGCGCAGCGTTTCACCTCGGGCCGGGCGTTCGCCGTGGCGATGGCCAAGCCGACGCGCCGCATGATCACGACGTCGGTGAGGTCGTCGCCCATGAAGGCCACCTGTTCGGGCGCGAAGCCCGAGCGGGCTAGAATCTCCTCGAAGATGGGGATCTTCTCGATGTGTCCCTGGTAGACGTAGGCCACGTGGCACTGGCGGCAGCGCTCGTCGGTGGCCGGGGAGACGCGGCCGCTGATGACGCCGGTCTGGATGCCCTTCCAGCTCAGCCACTGGAGAGCGATGCCGTCCTGGCTGGTAAAGGCCTTGGTCTCGCACATCCGGCCGTCGGGCCCGGGCACGTTGTAAAGCTTGCCGTCGGTCATTACGCCGTCCACGTCCATGAGCAGGAGCCGAACGCGAGCGGCCCGTTGCTGGATGTCCAAGCTCATTCTCCTCCCAGCCTTCCTTACCGCTGGATGCGGGCCGAGCCGCCCCGTGCGAAGGCCCGCACCTGCTCGACGGTCGCCATGGTGGTGTCGCCCGGGAAGGTGGTCAACAGCGCGCCGTGCGCCCAGCCCAGCTTCACCGCCTCCTCCGGCTCTTCGCCGGCGAGCAGGCCGTAGAAGAACCCGGATGCGAACCCGTCTCCCCCGCCGACGCGATCGTAGACCTCGAGCTCGGCGGTGGGAGCGGTGTAAGTCGCTCCATCGATCCAGGCTACCGCGCTCCAGCTATGGTGGTTGGTCGAGTGCACCTCGCGAAGAGTCGTCGCCACCACCTTGACCTTCGGATACTTCTTCACCACGTGATCGATCATCCCCAAGAACACGCTCGGGTCGAGCTTGGACTTCTTGGCGACGTCCGGGCCGGGAATGCCGAGGCCCATCTGCAAGTCCTCTTCGTTGCCGACCAGCACGTCCACGTTCTCGGCGATGCGCCCGATCACCTCGAGCGCGCGCCCGTGGCCGCCCCAGACGTCCCAGAGCTTGGCGCGGTAGTTCAGGTCAAAGGAGACCACCGCGCCGGCGGCCTTGGCCGCCTGCATGGCTTCGATGATCACATCGCCGGTCGTCGCTGAAAGCGCCGCGAAGATCCCGCCGCTGTGGAACCAGCGCACGCCGCCCGAGAAAATCGCGCTCCAGTCGAAATCGCCCGCCTTGAGCTGCGCGGCCGCCTCGTTCGAACGGTTATAGAACACAACCGGCGCGCGCGCACCCCAGCCGCGGTCGCTGTAAACCGTGGCCATGTTCGGCCCGTTGACGCCGTTGTGCTTGAAGCGCTTGTAGAAGGGCTTGACGCCCATGGCCCTGACCCGCTCCGCGATCAGATCGCCGATTGGGTAGTCGACCATGGCGGTGGCGACAGCGGTCCGCAAGCGGAAGCAGTCCGCCAAATTGGCGGCGACGTTGAACTCGCCGCCGCTGACGTGGATCCGGCACTCGCTCGCCTTGCGAAAGGGGATGATCCCCGGGTCCAGGCGGTGGACCAGCGCGCCAACGGACACGAAGTCCAGCGCGCCTTCCGGGTTGATCTTGAGACCGTATGGCATTGAACTCTCCAATAGCTTCCGTTAGAGCGCCTAAACCGTGTACGTGCTGGAGGCCACGTCGCCGCCGCGGCCCGTCCAGTTGGTGTGGAAGAACTGGCCGCGCGGGCGGTCGATCCGCTCATAGGTGTGCGCGCCGAAATAGTCGCGCTGCGCCTGCAGCAAGTTCGCCGGAAGGCGCTGGCTGCGGTAGCCGTCGTAGAAGGCCAGCGCCGTGGTGAGCGCCGGAGCCGGAACGCCCAGTTCTACGGCGTTGATCACCGCGCGCCGCCAGGCTTCCTGGCAGTTCTCGATCACACCGCGGAAGTAATCGTCCAGCAGCAGGTTTTCCAGGCCCGGGTTCTTGTCGCAGGCCTCCTTGATCTTGCCCAGGAACGCCGACCGGATGATGCACCCTCCGCGCCACACCAGCGCCACGCCGCCGTAATTCAGATTCCACCGGTACTCCTTGGAGGCCTCCCGCATCAGCATGAAGCCCTGCGCGTAGCTGACGAGCTTGGAGGCCAGCAAGGCCCTGCGGAGGTCCTCGACGAACGCCTGCCGGTCGCCGCTGAATTTGCCCTGGGGGCCGCGGAGCACTTTGGAAGCGGCCACGCGCGCCTCCTTCAGCGCGCTCAAGGCGCGCGCATGCACGGCCTCGGCGATCAGCGTCACCGGCATGCCGCTGTCGAGCGAGGCCACCACCGTCCACTTGCCGGTGCCCTTCTGGCCCGCCGTGTCCAGGATCTCGTCCACCACGTATTCGCCGTTCTCGTCCTTGTAGCCCAGGATGTCCCGGGTGATCTCGATCAGGTAGCTGTCGAGTTCGCCCTTGTTCCACTCGGCGAAGGCGGCGTGCATCTCCTGGTTGCTCAACCCCAGGCCTTCCTTCATCAACTGGTAGGCCTCGCAGATCAACTGCATGTCGCCGTACTCGATGCCGTTGTGCACCATCTTCACGAAGTGGCCGGCGCCGCCTTCGCCGATCCAGTCGCAGCAGACCTCCCCGTCCGGCGTCCTGGCGCACATGGCCTGGAAGATCTCCTTCACCAGCGGCCAGGCCTGCGGACTCCCGCCGGGCATCATGGACGGGCCGAAGCGCGCGCCTTCCTCGCCGCCGCTGACGCCGGTGCCGATGTACAGCAGCCCCTTGCTCTCCAGATACTTCGCCCGCCGGATGGTGTCGGCGAAGTGCGAGTTGCCGCCGTCGATGATCAGGTCGCCCGGCTCCAGATGGGGCCACAACAGCTCGATGAAGTCGTCTACCGCCTGACCCGCTTTTACCATCAGCATCACCTTGCGCGGACGCTTCAGCAGGCCCACCATCTCCTCGAGCGAGTGCGCTCCGAGGACGGTCGCGTGTCCCTTGGCGGCGCCCTTCAGGAAGTCGTCCACCTTGGAGACGGTGCGATTGTAGGCCACCACCGTGTAGCCGTGGTCGCTCATGTTCAGGATCAGGTTCTGGCCCATGACGGCCAGACCGATCAATGCGATGTCGCCTTTCGGTTCCATATGATTGCCTCTCTGCTCAGTATGAGAACTCAGCGCAACCCTCCTCCCG
>JBEKLW010000162.1:0-6113 GCA_050008815.1 Bryobacteraceae bacterium | reverse complement strand
ACCGGGCGGTCCGCCCCACTGACTGGGCGGCGCGGATTCGCTCGTTACAATGGAAAGCGTACATGTTCGGGTTCCCGGCCAGCTTCGCGATCGGAGGGGTGCACATCGCTCCAGCCACGGTCCTGGCGCCGATGGCCGGCGTGACGGACACCGTGTTCCGGCGGCTCATCCGCGGTCTGGGCGGCTGCGGGCTGATCATGACCGAGTTCACCAGTTCCCACGGCGTCCTGCACGCGGGGCACTCGCGCAAGCCCGGCCGGACGATGCGCTACCTGGCCTTCGAACCGGACGAGCACCCGATTACGGCGCAACTGTTCGGCTCCGACCCGGCGGTGATGGCCGGAGCGGCCAGTGTGTGCCAGGATCTGGGCTTCGATATCGTCGATCTCAACTTCGGCTGCCCGGTGAAGAAGGTCGTCAAGTGCAACGGTGGCTCCGGGCTGCTGCGCGACCTGCCGGGGATCGAGCGCATCCTGAAAGCCGTGCGGGCGGCGGTCGCGATCCCGCTGACGCTCAAATGCCGTTCCGGCTGGAGCGAGCGGGAAATCGTGGCGCTGGAGTTGGCGCGCATGGCCGAGGACTGCGGTCTCCAGGCCCTCGCGCTCCACCCTCGCACCCGCGAGCAGGGTTACAGCGGCCAGGCGGATTGGAGCCTGATCGGCCGGGTCAAAGCCGCGGTCCGCATTCCGGTAATCGGCAACGGGGACATCTTCACGCCCGAGGACGCCATCCGCATGGTGGCCGAGACGGGCTGCGACGCGGTGATGGTTGGCCGCGCCGCCTCGTTCAACCCCTGGATCTTCCGCCAGATCGCGCAGTACGTGGCCTCGGGCGCGTGGCAGCAGCCGGGCGTGCGCGAGCGTTACCAGATGGTCCGCGATTACTACGCGGCGCTCATGGCGCGCGACGATCCCGCCCGGGTCGGGAAGATGAAGCAGTTCGCGGGTTACTTCACGCACGGCGTCCGCGACGGAGCACACCTGCGCGCCGAGATCTACCATGCGCGCGAGGCCGCCGAGATTCTGGACCGGGTGGAGGCGTTCTTCCAGCGGGAGCTGGCCGCCGCGTAATGGCGCCGAGACGGGTCCAATTGATTACAGATGGAGCCTGCCGCGGCAACCCCGGCCCCGGCGGCTGGGCCGCGATCCTGCGCTGCGGCAGCCGCAGGAGGGAGATCTTCGGCGCCTCTCCGCATACCACCAACAACCGCATGGAACTGGCCGCCGCCATCGAAGGCCTGCGCGCACTAAAGCGGCCGTGCGAGGTCGAGATCGTCACCGACTCCGTGTACCTCAAGGACGGCATCACGGAGTGGATTCACCGCTGGAGGCGGAACGGCTGGCGGACAGCGGGAAAGAAGCCGGTCCTCAACCAGGACCTGTGGATGACGCTGGACGGGCTGGTTGCGCGCCATCGGGTGCGCTGGACCTGGACCAAGGGGCACGCCTCCCACGAGGACCACAACCGCGCCGACGAGCTCGCGGTCGAGGCTGCGGCGGCCCAAGCCTTCAGCCGCGGCTACCGGCCTGAGGTACAATTCCCGTCTTACGGCCTTTAGGGGGCCGCTTTCCCCGCGGCGGGCGGGCGCGGTGCCACAGGATCGGCAGGCAGAGATTGAGGATCGCGATCTTCGGCGGGACGTTTGACCCGGTTCACTCGGCGCATCTAACGGTGGCGCGCGAGGCGGCCCGGGCGTTTGCCCTGGACCGCGTGCTGTTCATCCCCGCGTCGCATCCCCCTCACAAGCGCGCCGCGACGGCTGCCCCGTACGAGGACCGCTACAACATGGTTGCGGTGGCCTGCTGGGGCGAGCCGGCGCTGGAGCCGTCGCGCCTGGAGGCTGGCCAGGTCTGGAGCTACTCCATCAACACGCTGGAGCGCGTGAAGGCCACGCTAGGGCCCGAGGACGAGCTGTACTTCCTGATCGGCGCGGATGCGTTCGCCGAGATCCAGACGTGGTGCCGCTGGAGAGACGTCGTCCGCCAGGTGGAGTTCATCGTCGTCACCCGGCCCGGCCATCGCTACGAGGTTCCGCCGGACGCCCGCGTGCACCAGCTCGACACGCTGGCGCTGCCGGTGTCTTCCTCGGAGATTCGCGCCCGGCTGGCGGCTGGCGAGTCCCCGGCCGGGCTACCGCCGGGCGTGCTGGATTACATCCGGGAGCACGGGCTTTACACCGCGCGCTGACCTGCGGCGGGACGTGGCCGTCCCGCGCGGGCGTAGCCGCCCGCCCCACCCGGCCCTCCAGTCCCCTTTTATTCACGGCTCATTGTGAAAGGAACCCCCCGCCCGCGGCATTTCCCTCACGAACGGAGGAAACACAATGCGCAAGACTGTTGCCTGGTGCTCGCTGGTGGCCGCCGTGGCGGCCATCTTCGTGCTCGTTTTCGATCCCAGCCCGGTTACTGCCGCTCCGGCTACCGCCGGCTCGCTCGTCTCGCTCGACTCGCAGGGCAAGCCCCGCGGCCTGTGCCCGCTCAAACACACCGACGTCAAGGCCGAGATCTCGGGCTTCCTCGCCCGCGTCACCGTGACGCAAGAATTCACGAATCCCTACCAGGAGAAGATCGAGGCCGTCTACACCTTCCCGCTGCCGCAGAACTCCGCCGTCGACGACATGACGATGCTGGTGGGCACGCGCACCGTGCGCGGCGTGATCAAGCCGCGCGAGGAGGCCCGGGCCGTTTACGAGGCCGCCCGCGCCGCCGGCCACGTGGCCAGCCTGCTCGACCAGGAGCGGCCCAACATCTTCACGCAGTCCGTGGCCAACATCATGCCCGGCGAGCGGGTGAAGATCACCATCAGCTACGTCGAAACGCTGAAGTATGAGGACGGCGAATACGAGTTCGTCTTCCCGATGGTCGTAGGCCCGCGCTACATCCCCGGCCAGCCCACGGGCCGGCAGGGCGGCGGCTGGGCGCCCGACACCGACCGCGTCCCCGATGCCTCACGCATCACTCCGCCCGTCACCCCCCCGGGCACCCGCGCCGGCCACGACATCTCGCTCGAGGTGCAGCTTGACGCCGGCGTGCCGCTGGACGGGCTGGCCTGCCCAACCCACGAAGTCGACATCGTGCGCCCCGGCATCCATACCGCCGTGGTGCGTCTCAAGGACGAGGCCACTATCCCCAACAAGGACTTCATCCTCCGCTACGACGTCGCTGGAAGGAGGATCGCCGACGCCGTGCTCACGCACCGCGCCCAGCGCGGCGGCTTCTTCACCCTCATCCTCCAGCCGCCCGACCGGATCGCGCCCGCCGACCTGACCCCCAAGGAGCTGGTCTTTGTGCTCGACACCTCGGGCTCGATGATGGGCTTCCCCATCGAGAAGGCCAAGGAGGCGATGCGCCTGGCCCTCGAAGGCCTCAATCCTCAAGACACCTTCAACCTCATCACCTTCTCGGACGAAACGCACATCCTGTTCCCCGAGCCAGTTGCGGCCACGCCGGCGAACATGCGGCGCGCCCAGGAGTTCCTCGCCAGCCGCTACGGCGGTGGAGGCACGGAGATGATGAAGGCCATACGGGCCGCGCTCGATCCTTCGGACTCTCAGGATCACGTTCGCATCGTGTGCTTCATGACCGATGGCTACGTGGGCAACGACATGGAGATCATCGCCGAAATCCAGCGCCACCCCAACGCCCGGGTCTTCTCCTTCGGCATCGGCTCGTCGGTCAATCGGTTCCTGCTTGAGGCCATGGCTCGCCACGGCCGCGGCGAGGTCGAGTACGTGGGTCTGAACGAAGACGGCTCCGCCGCCGCGCGCCGCTTCCACGAGCGCGTGCGCAACCCGCTGCTCACCGACATCTCCATCGACTGGGGCGGCCTGCCCGTCACCGACCCTTTCCCGAAGCGCATCCCCGACCTGTTCAGCGCCAAGCCGGTCATCATCCACGGGCGCTATTCGCACGCGGCCCGCGGAACCATCCGGCTCATGGGCCAAGTCGCCGGGCGCCCATTTTCGCGCTCCATCCAGGTGGATCTGCCTGGCAGCGAGCCGCGTCACGATGTGCTGGCCTCGCTGTGGGCGCGGACGCGCATCGACGACCTCATGGCCCAGGATTACAACGGTCTCCAAAACGGCAACGTGAGCGCCGACCTGCGCAACCAGATCACACAGCTCGGGCTGGAGTACCGCCTCATGACGCAGTTCACCTCCTTTGTGGCAGTTGAAGAGATGATCGTCACCGACGGCGGCCAGCCGCGCCGCATAGACGTGCCTGTCGAGATGCCCGAGGGCGTCAGCTACGAGGGCGTCTTCGGCGAGGAGGCAGGCCGGATGGTGGCCACGAAGTCCGTCCGCGGAGGCGGCGGGTCCGGTGTCCCGATGGTGGCATCCGCCCGGCGGCTTGCGGCGCCGGCAGCCCCAATGCAAATGAACGCTCCGGCTGTTACGGCAATGCCTGCTCCGCCTGCTACGTCAATGCCTGCTCAGGGTGTGGCAAGAGTGGCGGATTTGGAACGCCGCCGCGACCAAGAGGCGCTGCTGCCGCCGTCCAAGATGCACCCGGCGATCACCGCGATTGTCGATCAACTCCGGCGCGGCGCCGGGGTGGCGGCAGTCCAGGCGCGGTTCGTTCGGGACGGGAAGGCCGAGGTCCGGGTCTGGCTGAACGACGATTCGCCCGCTGCCATCGCGCAGCTCAAGGCCGCCGGCCTCGAGATCATCGTGCAGCCCAAGACGGCCAAGCTGGTCATCGGCCGCATCGCCGTTGACAAGCTCGCGGCCCTGGCCGAGCTGAAGGTCGTGCGCTACCTGGCTCCGCTGGAGTGAGGGAGCTCCTGCCCCAGTGGGGCGGGCGGCCACGCCCGCGCGGGACGGCTACGTCCCGCCATACTGGGCCGACCTGGCGGTCGGCCGCGGACCTGGCGGTCCGCCCCACTGGGTTGGTTGCTCTATGCACGCGCCACGCGCCCGTAACGCCGCACCACCCCGCGCTATCATGAGAAACTTCGCTATGCGACTTCTCGGGCGCGCAATCTTGACTGCCGCTCTGGCCGCCGCCCAGCCAAAGTTCTCAATCCACGAAATCCACGTTGAAGGCAATTCCCGGTTCGCTTCCAGCGACCTCCTGCGTGCCGCCGGGCTCGAGCCGGGGCAGGGAGTCACGGCCGAGGAGCTCCAAAGCGCCTGCACCCACCTGGCTGACACCGGCCTCATCCAATCCGCCCGGTACCGCTACAAACCGGCGCCCGGGGCCGCGCGCGCCGCCGATGTGACGCTCGTGGTCGAGGAGTCTCAGGACTTGCAGCCCGTGCGCATCCAGATCCCGGAAATCGAGGAGGAGCGCGTCTGGGCCTGGCTGGCGCAGAACGACCCGCTCGTTAAGAAGGAGATGCCGTCGAACGACCAGGCCACGGCCTACTACGCCCGCGCCATCGAGCGCTTTCTGGCCGCGCAGGGCCGCTCCGACCAGATTGTCACGCGCTACTCGGGGGGGCTCGCCGGCGGGCCGTTGGTAGCTGTGTTTCGCCCTGCTGTCTTGCCGAAGATCATCTCGGTGCGCTTCGAAGGGGCGCAGCTCATACCGGCTGCCGCGCTCGAGAAGGCGATCGCGCAAACCGCACTCGGCCAGGAGTACACGGAGGACAGCTTCCGCGAGCTGCTGAAATACAACGTTGGCAGGCTCTATGAAAGCCGCGGGCATTTTCGCGCTCGTTTCCCGCGCATCGCCGTCGCCAAGACCGGCGCGAGCGATCTGGCCCTCACCGCCAGCGTCGAGGAAGGCCCGGTCTACCACCTCGGCGCCTTCGAAGTCGCGGGCGCGAACCTGCCGCCGCTCGACCTCGCCACGCTGATCGACCTCAAGAAAGGCGACGTGGCCAGTTGGGACAAAGTCCTGGCGATTGCCTCGCGGCTGTCCGGGGCCCTCGGCCGCTATGGGTATCTCTCGGCATCGTCGGAGATTATATTGTCAGGATCTACAACGAAGTCAGGAAACGCCCGATGTATTTGGTCCGTCAAATCCACCACTCTCCCCAATGACCCCATTGAACATCGTCGCCTTCGCATATCATGAAGTGGGGGTCGTTTGCCTGGAAGAACTCATCCGCCTGGGGGTTTCGCCACAATTGGTGGTAACATACCCTGATTCACCCCATGAAAATATCTG
>JBEKLW010000161.1:0-6117 GCA_050008815.1 Bryobacteraceae bacterium | reverse complement strand
TGACGTGTCGGGCCATTCCATGGCAGAGACTTCCCTGCTGACACCCGGCGCCGAGGGAACCCCGCACGCTATGCGCCTGAAAGGACATTTAGCGCCCGGACCCAAGGACGCTCAGGGTCATGTCTCGGCCCGGTATGAAGTGAGAGTACCCGTGGGCTCGCGAAACCTGCGCGGCATCGAGTTCGAAGCTCGCGGCGAACCTCGTATCTACCAGGTAGGATTCCAGCCCCCAAAAGCAGCAGTCTCTCCTATCCCCGAGATCAGTTTTGTTCCGGGCGAGGCATGGCAAAACGTGCGGGTGCCTATCGCGTGGTTGGCGGACCCTTCAGGGTACGGGCTGGCGGACGGCCCTTGGATGTTGGAAATCTCAGTGACAGGCCCAGCCGGGGAGTTCGCCTTGGACCTCGATGAAATCCGATTTTACTAGCCCCGGAATGGGCTCATTTCCATAAGCAGTTGATAGTCGTCCCGCCCCAGCGTGACAGATCACAATCAGATCACCCGTGTATTCCCGCGAGGATGGCGGGTAGTGGGTCAGTTTGGCCAATTTCAGTACGGGCGTTTTTCATTCCCAATCCGGCGAAGTCCCGACTCAGCATAGTCTCCGAGTGCGCCGTGTTTCGGGAGCAATCGGCTATCTATCAAAACAAGCAGTCAGATCTGTAGCCTTGTCCCGTCTTAATATCTGTCTTCAAAGGCTATGGTTGGATTACACATGAGCCTGCCGCACCCTGGGAAGGATGCGGCAGGCGTGATTATGTGCGAGCTACATTACAGTGAGGGTGACCGTGCCCGTTGCCGTGGTCGAGCCTGAAGTGCCAGTTACGGTCACGATGTAGGTTCCCGCCGTAGTGGCGGGGGGGCAAACACGAGTAAGGCTTCCACCGCCACACGCCAGCATACCGCAGGCGAGAGTGACGAGGAGAGCCAGCATGGCGAGCGTCCTCCGCCAACTGCGCCGCTGCCCCGGGATGCCAAAGAGCAGGAGGCAGGCCAGAGCCGCGGCGCCTGCGGGGTACCAGGGAACTCTGAGGCCAATGAGATTACCTGGAGCGCAGTTGCTGGGCGTGGTGCCGATGGTGAGAGTGGCCGTCCCAGCGGTGGCGCCGGTAATGCTCACCGGGCTGGTCCCTCCGAAGCCCAGGGTGGGTAGGCTCTGTGCGCCGCCCGGGCTGGAGGTGATGGCGGCCGTCAGCGCTACGCTGCCCGTGAAGCCTCCAGCCGGTGTCACGGTAATCGTGGATATCGCGACTGGGCCGGGGGTGACCGTGACCGCTGTACCGGTGATGGTGAAGGTGGGACTTCCAGCAGTAACTGTGACCGAGGCGGTGCCGCTGACATCAAGGTAGTTGCCGCCGTCGTAGTAGACCGTCAGGATGTCAACACCCGGGGCCAACGATCCAGCGGGGATCGTGATGGTTGCGCTGCCGCCCGTCAGTGCCGTTGTCGCAGACATGTAGCTGCCGCTGATCAGCCTCACCGTCCCGGTGGGTGTCGGGCTGCCGCTTCCGGCGCTGACGGTAATCGTTACCGCCAGAGCCTGCGCCGTGGTGATGCTCGATGAAGAGGGCGCTACCAATACCACTGCACCCACAATGGCCACGGCGCTGCCGGCGATGCTGACCGGAGCGTAGTTGCTATCGCCGGAGTAGCTGACGTACAGGATATTAAAACCCATGGTCAGCGTTCCGGGGGGAATGCTGATCGCCGCGCTGCCGCCCGACAGCGCGATTGCCCCGGAGCTGTAACTACCGGTGGTGAGTGTCACCGTGCCGGTCGGCGTCGGATTGCCGGTTCCACCCGTGGCGACCATCGCCAGCGGAAGAGCCTGCGACTGAGATTGCGCCCAGGTGAGGGTCGACGAGGATGGCGTCACCAATATTTCGGCCGCGACCACGGTCACCGATCCCAGTCCCGAAGCAAAGTTGTAAGTAGAGGAGCTTGCCGCGTCTGGTACATACTTGGCTATCAGCCCATCCCCTCCGTACCCGGGAGGCTCGGCAAGCAACGATCCAGCAGGAATATCGATCGTCGCGCTGCCGCCGCTGAGAGTTGTGGCCGCAGAGACGTAGGTGCCGCTGGCCAGCGTCACCGTGCCGGTCGGCGTCGGATTGCCGCTCCCACCGCTAACGGAAACCGTCACCGTCAACGGCCGCGCCGAGGTGATGGTCGATGAGGCCGGCGTCACCGTCACCGTCGGCGTGGTGGCGGTTGAGGTCGCGCTCATATCCAGCTTGGTGACAAATGCGTTTCCGGACCCGGATTTGACCGTCGCCTGGAATGCCCCCGCGGTCACCGGAAAATCGTACGATACGGCCGATCCCGTCACGTACACGTTGCCGGAGCTGTCAAGAGCCAAGGCGCTCGCCTGGTCTCCTTCTCCGAACTCGAGGACTCCGACAAAGTCGCCTGGGTTGATGCCGTTTCCGCCCAGGTAGGTAGCGTAGACCAGGGCGCTACCCGTGGAGTTCAGCTCGGTGATGAATGCGTTGTAACCGCCGATACAGCCGCCCACACAACCAGGTTGATCCTGATTCGTCGTCTGGTAGGCTCCCTGAGTCACCGGAAAATCGGCGGAGGCTGTGCTCCCGGTGACATAGACATTGCCGGGGCTGTCGATGGCCAGCCCTCTCGCCTGGTCTCCGCCCACCATCACGAGGGTGGGCGTGAGGTTTATGGCGCCTCCGCTCCCACCCAGGTACGTGGAGTAGACCAGCGCCGTGCCGGCGGAATTCAGCTTGGCGACGAAGGCATTGATGCCCTGGTTCGCCGCAGCGTGATTCGCTGTTTGGAAGGCCCCGGTCGTCACCGGAAAGTCGGTGGAGCCTGTCTGGCCGCACACGAACACGTTGCCGGCGGAGTCCACGACAATCGCATTGCCTCTATCAGCGCCGCCTTTGCCGCTACCGCCGAGATACGTGGAAAAGACCAGCGCCGTGCCGGTTGGATTTAGCTCAGTGACAAACGCGTTGCTGCTTTCGTTCGCCGCGGCCTGGTTCGTGGTCTGGAAGGCGCCCGGCGCTACTGGAAAGTCGGTGGAGAATGTCGCACCGGACACATACGCATCGCCGGAGGCATCCACGGCAATCGCATTGCCCACGTCGCCGCCGGCGAAAAATTTGAGTTGGCCGCTCCCGCCCAGATAGGTGGAGTAGACCAGCCCTGTACCGGCCGGATTCAGCTTGGTGACGAATGCGTTCCAAAGGTTGGGCGCCGCGGCGTGGTTCGTTGTCTGGAAGGCCCCCGCCGTCACCGGAAAGTCGGTAGAGTACGTCTGGCCGGTCACGTACGCGTTGCCAGCGGTATCCGCAGCGATAGCATTGCCTACATCGCCGGGGAAAGTGGGGTAAATCGTATTGCCGCTCCCGCCCAGATACGTCGAGTAGACTAGTGCTGTGCCGGTTGGGTTCAGCTTAGTGATGAATGCGTTGCTGCTTTGGTTCGCAGCGGCATGGTTCGTTGTTTGAAAGGCCCCCGGCGTCACCGGAAAGTCAGTGGAGTACGTCTGGCCAGTCACATACACGTTGCCGGCGGTATCCACAGCAATCGCATTGGGCGTACCCCCGCCGGAAGAAGTGCCGCTGCCGCCCAGGTAAGTGGAGTACACCAGCGCTGTTCCGGTTGGGTTCAGCTTTGTGACGAACGCGCCGGTGCTTATTGTCTGGAAGGCCCCCGGGGTCACTGGAAAGTCGGTTGAGGACGTCTGGCCAGCCACATACGCATTGCCAGCAGTATCCACGGTGATAGCGTTGCCTGTATCGTAGCCGCTGCCGCCCAGAAAGGTCGAATAAGCCAGCACCGGATCAATCACCAGCGCCTTGGCGTGGTTGTAGCTCCCCAGCCGGAATCCCACGGTATGCTTCGCCAGCAGCGCGAAATCTCCCTCAACCGTATGGCGATGCCCGTCCACAATCTGGTAAACCAACGGCTTGTGGAAGGCCAGCCCCCCGTTCGCAGCCGTCACCACCAGATCCCCATCCGCCGCCAGATGCAGTTCCCTCGCCCCGGCAAACCGCAGCCGAATGGGCTTCGGGTCGACACCGGGGGCGACCACGAAGTCGCACTCGAGCTGCCGCTGGTTGCCGTAGTAGAGCAGATCAATACCGGGATAGATGCCTGTGTAGCGCACTTTGGCGTAAGTGGGAACGCTCGTGTGCCACTGGGCCGGATCGTTGCCGATAAAGTAGTTGGCCGTCCCTGGCAACTGCTCCTCGCCCATCGCCTCCGTCTTGCCGCTCGCTCCCGTCAGTTGCATCCGCACCACATCGGACGGTGCGGATCTCTGAATGGGGCGCAGTTTACGTTGCAAGCCGGGCCGGGCTGCGCCGTAAACAGTCTTGCGCAGCGACAACACCGCTTCGTTTCCGGTCAGATACAGTCCATAACCGCTGCCCCGCGAAAGAAACTTCACGCTCTTGTCCGCCTGCCCTGTGTTGGCCTCAAAGCTTAGCGGAAGCTTTCCGTAGTCTTCGACAATCTGCGCTTTTTGTGCAGGCGAGGTCTTTTGAGATGGGGATGCTGGGCCAGCCGAGGCAGCAGTTAACGACGTTGTCGCAATGAGTCCCGTTACAAACAGGGCCCGTAGATATGAAGCTTGCGCGTCTGCAAGCATAAAGGCCCCCTGTAGTTGACGTGGTTAACTTGGAGGAACTTGTCCCCCCTGAAGATGATGCGGTTAACTTGGAGGAAGTTGTCCCCCCTGAAGTTGATGCGGCTAACTTGGAGAGTAGCAACCGCAAGTCCCTTCCTATGCCCGTTAATATATGCCTACGCAGCCCACCCTGGGTCTTAATGTATGTAATTTTCCCATTCTTTCGTGGAGTTGAACCAGTACCGTATCGCCGGCCACTCAGAAGTTACTCTCCAGTTGGTCGCGGAGGGATCATTTCGCTCGTCTCACTTCAACTCGCGGCCGGATAGATAGCTCCGGCGGTGCAAATGGTTCAGCCCGTAAAGATGGCTTACCGGAAACTGACCCACTACAAGAAAACCCAAACTGTACCGCTACTGGATGGCGTCTAATCCACACCCCTGCACAAGATTCAAGCATCGCTAGACCTGTCCCGGCCATTTCGAGATGCCCTTGCCCCGTCAAACCGGGTCGCACCGTGTTTTATCGGGCGATTGCATCGCTCGGAGAACCAGCATAATATCTCCGCGCCCACAGATGTAGGTTTGAGACTTCTCGACGTATTTTGCGTGGCGGAGTGCCGGAGAGCTCAGTATGAACATTATTAGCATCGGTGAAGTATTATGGGATGTATTCGGGGACACAGAACACCTGGGTGGAGCTGCTTTCAATTTTGGCGCGCACGCCAAAATATTGGGGCACTCGGTATCCTTGATCAGCGCTGTAGGCGAAGACCCAAGGGGTCGACGCATCCTGGAAAGGATGGACGCTATGGGCCTCCCTACGCGTTATGTCCGCCAGGAGAAGGATCACCCCACCGGGATAGTCACCGTCAGCCTCGACACCTCAGGCCGGCCGCATTTCATCATCCACCGGCCCGCTGCCTACGACTTCCCCGATCTCTCGGATGGGGACCTGGGAGAACTTTCATCTCGCCAGCCTGACTGGATTTACTTCGGAACGCTGTTTCAGATGAGCCCCAAAGCAAAAGCGCTGACCTTGAGGGTGATTGACGCCAACCCGGAAGCCCGCCGCTTCTACGATGTGAACCTGCGTGAGAATTGTTATGAGACCTCGCTGGTCAATGAATTGATGTCCCTCGCCACGGCCGTCAAGCTCAATGACCAGGAAGTCGATATGATCCAGTCCATGTTTGGCTGGTCGTATCGTTCGCTGCAGGATTTTTGCCAAGGCGCAGCACGTAAATTTGGATGGGAGGCAGTCTGCGTCACGCGGGGAGAAGCAGGGTGCGTGCTGTTGGTGGGTGACAATTGCGTTGCAGCGGAAGGGTACGAGGTTCGTGTCGCCGATACGGTAGGAGCCGGCGACGCCTTCGCCGCCGCCTTCGTCCATGGCATGGGAGAGGGATGGCCTGCCCAAGAAGTGGCTGACTTTGCCAACCGAGTTGGGGCCTTGGTCGCCAGCCGTCCCGGGGGGACTCCCGCCTGGACCATCGAGGAAGCAAGGGCGCTCAGCAGTCGGTAGGT
>JBEKLW010000160.1:0-6147 GCA_050008815.1 Bryobacteraceae bacterium | reverse complement strand
GGTCACGCGCACCTCCCCGCGCAGGTTCTCGATGAGCAGGCGCGGCGCGGAGGGCGCCAGGATCTTCTTCTCCGCAACCGGGTAATCGAACGGACGGCCGAAGATCTCCATGCGGTTCGCCTGGATGAATCCCCAGTGGCCCATGGAGAAGTGGTGGACCGTGTACATGAACGAGCCCACCAGGCACAGGGCGATGATCAAACCCCACTCCCCGCCCGAGATGCCGGGCCGCGGCCACGGCCGCTCGCGCAGCGCCCCGACAAAGATCTCCACCAGCCGCATCAAACCCCACGCCACCAGCAGCACCGGCCAGTACCGCGCGGCCACGTCGAACAGCTTCAAGTCCTGCCGCAGGTTGCTCAACAGCAGCCAGACACCGATCAGGATCAGCACCAGCGGCCCGGCCAGTGAACCCCGTCTCATGTCTGTCCTCCCGTGGGCGCTTGCCCGCCCGATCCCGACCCGCTCACCATGCGTTCCAGCAACTTGAGAACGCCGAAAATGATCAGCAGCACCGGAAAGGTCTTGTAGAACGGATAGGGCGTGAAGTAATCCACCAGGAACAGCACGCCCACCGTGATCAGCATGATCGGACCGCGAATAGCACGCATCATAGTAAGCCTCACCGCTGCTCGGGCGGCGCCTCCGGCTTCACGGCGGCGCGATCGCAGCCGCAGCCCGTCAGCCGGCAGTAGAGCATGTACGCGCCGATCAGGATCAAGACCAGCGGCCACCAGCGCGCGATCTGGTCGAAGTTGAAGACACCCAGCGTGTGCAGCAGGAACAGGAGCCCGAGCAGGATCAGGGCCACCGGGCCGAACGGGAACCCGGAGGCGGACGGCCTCAGCGGAAAGATGCTGGAGAACTCGTCCACGGGCTGCCCGAGCTCCCGCCTGCGCGCCGTGTGGTAGGCCTCGAACGGCATGTAGAAGCACCAGATGGCGAGCAGCAGCGGGAACAGCGGACCCGTGCCGTCGGTGGCGGGCGAGGACACCAGCATGATCAGCAGGGCGAAAATCACCATGTGAACGATACCCTTGGCATACTGCAGGTTGTAGATGGCGCCCACACCGGGAATGATGCCCAGCGCGAAGGCCGACCCGGGCGACGTCCCGGTCGCGGCCGGAACTGGCGGTGGCGGCGCCATGGTTTGCGGCGCGTGCTCCTCGCACACGATCGTCCCCTGCACCGCGCGCTGGCAGGCCTGACACAGCGGCCGGCCGCAGGTGCGGCAGAACGCCATGGCGGTGGCTTCGGCATGTTTGTAGCAATTCATGGCTGGTCCCTCCTATTTCCTCTGGCGCGTCTGTGAGGCGCCGGAACCTTGTGGAGGCGCTCCGCCCGCCGCCTCCCGCGGGCCGGCCTCGGCCGGCGGCGCCGCGCGACGCTCCTCGCTGGCGCGGCCCCGCGTCTCCTGCTCGCGCTGCTTCCATTCTTTGAGCTGGTTCTGGACCTCGTAAACCACGCGCAGGTTCTCGTAGAACTTCACCGTGCGCTGCCAGGTCCGGTAGATCCTGTTGTCGAGCGCCTGCCACACTTTCGCCGGCCGCAGGTCGTCCAGCGTCAACTGCCGCGGCGTGATGCCGGCAAAACGCCCCAGCAGCGAGAACGACAGGATCGTCATCGCGAACCCCATCGCGAAGCGCGGCTGCAGCACAGGCTGCAGGAATCCGTGCAGCCACTTGGCAAAGCCCTGCGGCTGGCGGGCCCGCGCCTGGTGCGCCGAAGGCAGACTGAATAGGATGCGCGTCATCAGCTCGGGCGGCGGCTGGATGGCGGCGGCCCGGCCGATGAACGTCACCGCCGCCGAGGCGTCCCGCGCCAGATCGGCGCACAGAACGCACCCGGCCAGGTGTCGCTCGACTTCGGCCCTGGCCTCGGCGGCCAGCGTGCCGTCGAGGTAGTCGCACAGCAGGATTTCCAGCTCCGCGCAGTTCATGCCAGAACCCTCTGCTTCCGCAGGACCCGGGCCAGCTCGGCCCGCCCGCGGTTCAACCTCGACTTCACCGTGCCCTCGGGTACCTTCAGCACCTGGGCAATTTCCCTGTACTCCAACTCCTCGATGTCCCGGAGGATCACCGCCTCGCGCAGCTCGGGAGACAGCTTCCCCAGCGCGCGCTGCAGCAGTTCGCTGGCTTCCCGCCCCGACACCAGTCCGTCGGTGCGCGAGCTCGCCGAGCCGCGATCCTCCAGAACCGGAAGCTGGTCCTCTATCGAATCCGTGGCCCGCTCCAGGCGCGTGCGGCGGTAATGGTCGATCAGCAGGTTGCGCGTCAGCCGCGTCATCCATGCCACCAACGTCGCTTCGCCCACGCGGAAGGTCTTCAAGCTGCGGAAGACCCTGAGGAAGACCTCCTGGGTGAGGTCCTGCGCCTCGGAGTCCCTGCCGGTGAACCGGTAGCACACGGAGTAGACCCGGCGCGTGTGGATCCTTACCATGTCCTCCCAGGCGGCGTCTTCGCCGCTCAGGCAGCGCTGAACCAAACTGGCGTCCGGATCCACTCTCATCCCCGCCTCGCTCCGCCTGGCAACGCGCGCCTGGGGCCAAAGGCGATCCGCCGCCTCCCGCAACCCGGGGAGCAGTGGCTGAAAAACGATCGCGCTGGCCGCCATGAGTCTGCCTCGCACCGTAAGCCTTCCCGGGCCGCCGCCGGTGGCATCCGCCGCCGGACCACGCGCCCCAATTCAGGCTTCCACTTACACTTACGAGGCCTTATCATAGGAAGTTCGCTCGATGTCAGGCCTGCCGGAATGCAAGGTTCCATTCTAGCCCGATTGGGGAGTGATCGACGCGACACTCAAACGCCGGTCTTGCAGGTTTTGGAGCCAGAGGCGCCGCCAGATCCGGCCGCACGCTGGCGCCCCTGGCGCTGGATGCTCCTCGCCGCGGCTCTGACCGCCTTGGTCCTCTGGGCCGTCCACAACCACTGGTACCGGGGCCGCTTCCAGTGGGGGAAGTTCGCCGAGAGCTTTCTCGAGATCGAGTGGAAGTGGGTGGTGGCCTCCTCGGCCCTGGCCCTGGCCAGCTATTACGTCCGGGCGCTGCGGTGGTCGGTGATGCTCAAGCCTTTGCAGCCCACGTCGAACGCCTGGCGCCTGTTCAAGGCCACGGCCATCGGATTCACGGTCGTGGTGCTGCTGGGGCGGCCCGGCGAGTTCGTGCGGCCCTACCTGATCGCCCTCAAGGAACGGGTCCCGCTGTCATCCCAGTTCGCCTCCTGGCTGCTCGAGCGCATCCTGGACCTGCTGGCGGTACTGGTCATCTTCAGTTACGCCGCCAGCCGGATCGGGCACTCCCACGCCAACCTGGGACCGCCCTTCCGCTGGTCTCTCGAAGCCGGCGGCTGGGCGGCGGCGCTTCTGGGCTTGGTTTGCCTGGCCCTGCTGGTCATGTTTGGGCGGTTCTCCGGAACAGCCCGCAGGCGGCTGCTGGACGCCTTGAGCTTCCTCCCCTCGCGGTACCACAAGCGGACGGAGCGGATCGTCACCGCTTTCCTGGAGGGAACGGCGGCGACCAAGCAGCCGGGCTCGGCCTCGCGGCTCATCGCCTACACCCTCCTGGAGTGGGTCACCATCGTCCTCTGCATCCTCTGCCTGTTCCGGGCTTTTGATGAGACCTCTGCGCTCGGCGTCCAGGATGCCCTTCTCTTTCTGGGACTTGTGTCCTTCGGCAGCATCCTCCAGATCCCCGGAGTGGGCGGAGGCATGCAATTGCTGGCCATTATTGTGCTGACGCAGCTCTACGGTGTCCGCCTTGAAGCAGCCACCAGCATCGCCATCATGTTCTGGATCGTTACATTTGTAGTAATTATGCCGCCAGGGCTCCTCTTCGCCTGCCAGGAGGGATTCAACTGGCGCAAACTGAGGGACTTAGAGCGACGGGCCGTGCGTGCCGAGGCCGCCGAGCCCGTTCCCGAGGCGGCCCTGTGAACTGCCCCTTCTGCGGTCACGTCCAGGACAAAGTGGTCGATTCCCGCGAAAGCAAGGAACGAAACGTCGTCCGGCGCCGCCGTGAGTGCCTCGCCTGCCAGCGCCGTTTCACCACCTACGAGCGAATCGATGAAATCCCCTATATGGTCGTTAAAAAGGATGGCCGAAGGGAGAGGTTCGAGCGTCAGAAGGTGTTGACAGGCCTGTTGAAGGCTTGCGAGAAGCGCCCTGTCGCCATGGGCAAGCTGGCGGAGATCGTCGACGAGGTCGAGACCAGGCTAATGGACGCCCCAGAGCGCGAGCTTACTACTACTGTAATAGGTGAACTTCTAATGGA
This sequence comes from Bryobacteraceae bacterium, assembly GCA_050008815.1. Lineage (GTDB taxonomy): Bacteria > Acidobacteriota > Terriglobia > Bryobacterales > Bryobacteraceae > JBEKLJ01. The sequence goes on along the minus strand of JBEKLW010000160.1, from coordinate 1,880 downwards.
CCGCCTGCGTAAGCTCGACAAGATCGCCTATGTCCGGTTTGCGTCCGTCTACCGGGACTTCCAGGACGAGGAGGCGTTTTTCCACGAGCTCAAGGCGCTCATCCGCCAGAAACGGCCCTGAAGGGACGTTTCTGGTGGCGTGCCGTGAGAGAAACAACTGCGGGTAGCCACTCCCCTGGAGTGGTGGAGCGCCCCACTACAGTTTTCTGTAACCTGGGGCGCCGCCGAACATCTCCAACATTGGGACTTAACTTCTTGGGAGATCAATGATAAGATCGAAAACGGCACCAAACGCCACAGGGTGCGGTCGGCAACTACAGCAACCGGAAGTGACCGGCAACCAATTTCAGTAAATCCGATCCCCGAGGTGAGGCCGTTAGCGCTGAGGTTGACTCCGCGGGGAGGTGAGTGGGACAAGTGGACCATTTCGAAGACCAATTCCTGACCGACAGTCACGAACCCCTTGGCCTTCCCTTCGATGAAGAGGCTGCCAAGTTCTTCGAAGCGGAGGCCGAGGACTTCCACTCGGTTCAGCAGGTCGAAGAGTCGATCTATACCGACGACCCGGTCCGCGTATACCTCCGCGAAATGGGGGCTGTTCCGCTGTTGACGCGCGAGGGCGAGGTGGACCTTGCCCGGCGCATGGAGCGCGGCAAGCTCAAGATGCAGAAGGCGATCAGCCGTTCCGCCCTGGTGCAGCTCGCCGTCGCGAACCTGGCCGAGCTCAAGCGCGTGATTGGTCGGGACACTTCGGGCCCGCACTTGCTGGAGGAACCGAAATTCCAGGCGGCTCACGGCGGCTGGCCCGCCATCGCGGCCGCCAGCCGCTTTCACTCGCCGCTGACCTAGCGGGGTCGCCCGCCGGGAGTGACCGTCGCTACGCGATTCCCTCGGGCGATGACGGCGCCTTCAACGCGCCCTTCCGGTTGTAGGGCGTGAACAGGTTGAAGTAGATGGCGCAATGCGGGCGGTCGGTTTCGTTCTGGCTGAGGATGATCGTGAGATGGCGGTAGAGGGCAATGCCGTGTCGGAGGCCCGGGGCGCGACCCTCATAGGCCTTGATCGCCTTTTCCAGCAGGGAATGCAGCGCGGCGAGGCAGTCCTCGGGAGTCTTCTCCAAACAGACCACGTATTTCTCGAATGCCTTCCGCGCCGCGGTGATCTCGGGTTCAAAGGTTGCCACCGTCACGACCCCAGCCTAGGAACTCATCACCCAAAGTTCAAAACCAAAACGCGCCGCCGGGAGCCGCCGTCCCGTCCGGCGGGGATTTGACAAGCCGCCCGTTCGCGATTCCATTAGGCAGTTGAACTTTAAACAATAATGAACCGAATTATGATGACCCGTCGTCAGGCCCTCCAACGCGTTTCCTTCGCGACCGTGGCCGGGGCCGCCACCGTTGCCGTCGGCCGACTGGCGGCGCAACCCGCACCGCCACCCGCGCCGGCCGGCCCGTTCAAACTGCCGCCCCTGGGCTACGCCACCGACGCGCTCGAGCCGTACCTGGACGCGCAGACCATGGAGATCCACCATGACAAGCATCACGCCGCCTATGTGGCCAACTTGAACAAGGCCGTCGCCGGATCTCCCGAGCTGGCGGCGAAATCGGTCGAGGATCTGTTGAAGGACCTCAATTCCCTGCCCGAAAAGGTGCGGACCGCGATCCGGAACCAAGGCGGCGGTCACGCCAATCACTCGTTGTTCTGGCCCGCCCTCAAGAAAAACGACGGCGGCAAGCCGTCCGGCGAGCTGGCCCGGGCCATGGACGCGGCGTTCGGCAGTTTCGACGGGTTCCAGCAGGAGTTCACGAAGGCCGCGCTGGGCGTCTTCGGCAGCGGCTGGGCCTGGCTCTCGCTCGCTGGCCGCCAGGTGCGGATCGAAA
>JBEKLW010000016.1:0-14130 GCA_050008815.1 Bryobacteraceae bacterium | reverse complement strand
GATCGTCCGGCCGCTGGAAGAGGTCGGCGGCGCAGCCCAGGAGTATCCGCTCCTCGCCACCGCCCGCCCCCTGAGCGCGATCGAGGCACTCCTCGTCACTGCGGACCTCTTCGAGCAGCACCCCAGGGCGCCGGACCCGCTTCCCGCCTGACTTTCCCGTCGTGTCGAGCGCCCCGATACTTTCGGATATGCCAACGCCCAACCGGGGTGCTGGCTGGGCGCTGATGCTCGTCTGATCCCGTCCTGCATAACCTCCGAAGTTTCAATAACCACAACTCGGGCCGGATCTCCCCGTGCCAACAATTCCCTTGACATGCGGAGTGGATCAGGAATATAGGCGGCCGGGTAAAGAGCGAATCACCAAATCGAGGCAGGAGATTGGGGGCCGGTCCAACGGATTCCTGGCACGCGGGAGGGGTGGTCTTCGGCGGGACGGCTGAGCAGGCCCTGCCGGACGGGAAAGGAGGTTGGAATGATGGGCGCCCTGGAACTCTTCGACGTTGCTGGCAAGGTCACTGTCGTGACGGGCGGGTCTGGAGGGATCGGTTTCGCCATCAGCGGGGGCCTCGCCTCGGCGGGGGCGATCATCGCGGTGCACGACACGGACAATCGCGCATTCGCCGGCTGTCGAAGAGCCGTTTACGAGCAGCTCGAACGCTTTGAACTCATCGCCCACGTCCCGGATTTGGTACTCCTGCGGAGGTCATAAGGGTGATCTCCGGCCAGAGGTCACAAACCGCCGTCGGCCGGCCTCGGACCGTGCCCTCCCCGCGAGAGGAATGTTTTGACGCTGGTACAAACTGAGGCTCCCGCCGCAAACGTGGCCACCGCCAGGCACCCGCTCCGCATCGCCTTCGTCCACTACCGCGACGCGGCGGAAGTGGGTGGCTCTTTGCGAGTCGAAGAGGCCATCGTTGGTGCCCTCGACCGCCATCTCTTCGAGCCGCACCTGGTCTTCGCCTACGGCGGCCCGGGGCCGCTGGCAGCCTCAACCGGCGCCGAGTGCCACTGGTTGCACGCCGCCGGCCACGGCGACCCGGCCGCCTGGCTGCGCGCTCGTGCGCTCGTGCGCCGCCTGAAGCCGGACCTGATCCACTACATGGAGCCGGTTGTCTGGATCCGCGCGGCCCTGCTGGGCTGCGGCATCCCTAGCTTGATCCACGTCCACGGAGTCATCGAGGAGAGCAGCGTCCCCCTCAGGATGCGCCTCCTCTGGCGCGCGCTCGCGCACCTTTGCACGGGGCACGTCTGCATCACGGAGCAGCTTCGCGATATCGTCCTGCGCCTCCGCTGGGCCGCGCCGGCGCGGACCTGGGTGGTCTACAACGCGATCGACGTCCGCCGGTATTCCGCGCTGCCGCCGCGGGTACACGCCCGCGCCGGCCTGGGACTTCCGGCGGACGCTTTCGTACTCGGCATGGTGTGCCGGCTGGTGCCCTGGAAGGGTTGTCTGGACGGCATCGAGTTGCTGGCGCGCCTGCCCCAGCGCTTTCACCTGCTGATCTGTGGTGACGGTCCTCAGCGGCCCTCCCTTGAACAGGCGGCCCGCCGGGCGGGTGTGGCCGATCGCGTTCGTTTGGCCGGCGCGCTCCCGGACCCTCGCGCCGCCTACGCGGCCATGGATGCCTATCTGTTTCTGAGCCGCATAGAGGCTTTCGGTCTCGTGCTGGCCGAGGCCATGGCCGCCGGCGTCCCCGTCGTCGGAGTCGCCGGGGAAGGCGGCTACCGCGAGCCGCAACGCCCGCTGCTCACGCCCAAGAACTCGTTCCTGATTGAGGGTCCGGCGCGCAGGGAGCCGAACGCGCCCCTGCCGCCGGAGACTGCTGCGGCTCTCGCCGCGCTTATCGAGCGCGCGGCCGGCGATCCCGGGGCGATACGCCAGCGAGCTGAGGCGGGGCGGCTTTGGGTGACGCGGCACTTTGACACCCCACGCCAGGCGGAGGAGATCTCCCGCCTCTACCTCGCGCTGCTCGGCCTCGAGGCGCCCGTAGAGCAGGTCTGCGCCGCCCCATGACCACCACGCCGGATGCCAGGCGCCGCTTTGCCGTGCTCCAAATGGGCGCCCGAATGAACTATGCCGTCCCGGCGCTCCTGGCGCGCGCGGGCATGCTCGATGCCCTGTACACCGACATCCACGCCGGCGACTGGCCGGTGCGTCTGCTCTCCCGCCTTGCGCCAGCCGGCCGGCTGCCCCGGCCCTTGCGTCGGCTTCTGGGGCGCAGAGTGCCGGCGGAGGTCCCGCCAGAGCGAATCTTTTCGGTTCCGTTGAGAGCGCTTCTTCGTTACTACACCGCTGGTTACCGCGACCCCGGGGCGGACCGGCGGCTGCTTCGTTCCGCTTTTGGGACCGCCAACGCCCTGTACGCGCTGAGCCACGGGCACCTCGAAGTCATCCAGGCGGCCAAGCAGTCTGGGCTATTCGTTGCCTTCGAGCAGGTGATCGACCCGGACCATCTGGACATCCTGCGCGAGGAACGCGAACGGTTCCCCGGGATCGAACCCCAGGCCACGCCATCCGAAGAAGCCGAATACCTCCGCGCCCACCGCCTGATCTGGCACACCGCGGACGTCACGCTCGCGCCTTCCGACTCGGTCACACGCGGCATCGTCCGCCTTGGCGGGCCTACCGAAAGAATCCGCTTCGTTCCCTACGGGATCCCGGAGGCTCTCCTCGAGTCGAGCCCTGCACCTGTCCCGGGCAGGGTGCTGTTTGTGGGCCAGGTCGGCTTGCGCAAGGGTCTCCCGTACCTGGCTGAGGCGGCGCGCATCCTCCAATCACGCCGGGTCCGCTGTGAGATCCGCGTCGTCGGCCCCATTCCGGCCGCGATCCTGCCTCGGCCTGAATTTGCCGGTCCCTCCTATGTTGGGTCCGTCCCCAGGGCCGAGATTCATCGTGAATTCACCGCCGCCGACCTGTTCGTCCTGCCCACCCTGGTCGAAGGCTCTGCCACCGCTCACCTGGAGGCGCTGGCCTACGGCATCCCTGTGATCACCACTCCCAATTGCGGCGCCGTCTCCCGCGACGGCCTGGAAGGCCTGATCGTCCCCATCCGCGACGCCTCTGCCCTCGCCGGCGCCATCGAACGGCTGCTCGCCGACCGGGCGCTCCGCGAGCGAATGTCACGCCAGGCGCGTGAACGCGTCCGCCAATTCACCTGGGAACGGTATCAGGAGCGGCTTCTGGCGGTTCTCTCTGGCCCCGATCGCTGACACACGCGTCCTAGCCACCAGCGAACGGGGATACAGGTGACGAATCTCCATAATTCATTCACGCACTGTCGCCCGTCAGCGTTCCGGCTCTCACTGGGGTGATGCTGCTCAATAGCGAGTACGGTGACTACACAGGCGCCAACTACGGATTCAAGATCGCTGGCGCGTGGCCAACACCTTCTCAGTGGCGTAGTGCGACCGCTCGGTACGCGCATTCGACGCCTGTACCGTAGCTCTGATGACGGGTGCTCACTTTACGGCCTCGATATACATCGACATTTCCGCAGGATGCGAGAAGCGATCGGCATGGGAATCATAGCAGCCCAAATGAGAACGTTCGTCCCGGTAGGAACTCCGAGAGATCTTGCTGAAACCTGCTCTGGTGAGCGCACCGGCGAGAGAGTTGAAATCCCAGATGAAGACGTGGCCATGCTCTTTGAAAACAGAGTTGACTGCCGCAAGCGTGAGTTCGGCGCTTGCTGTGTAATCCGCACCAAGCTGATGTCGGGCCATTTCCAGGAGAATGCCGGCGGGAACCCAATCCGAATCGAGAAGGGCGACGAACCAACGGAGGTCGGGGGTGGACAGTCTCAACGGCTTGCCGGACTTCAAACAGCGGTGGCACTCACTCAAGAGGATGCGAGCAGCAGCGGCAGGAATGTGCTCGATCGCCTCCTCGAGGAAAATTCCATCGAGCGAGTCGTTCGGGAACGGCAATCGTCTTGTCATATCGATGTAAACGTCGGCACGCGGGTCGGTGTCTGCCGTGAGCCACTGTGCGCCGGTATTACTGCCGCCGCCAAGATTGATGACCCGGGGCGAGTTTTTCCGGAACCACTTCTCGCGATAGCGCGAGGTGATAAGTGGACCGCAAATCCTCCAGAATGCTGCGGATCGACGACCGGCCAACGCGCACGCCGTATGGATCACACCATATTGGCCCGATTTGGCACGCCACTTTTTGAAGGCATCCATGAGAGACACATTCTAGCGCCTCGCCGGCTGGAACCGTAGCTACCTCAGAAGGCCACTGTCCAAGTTGGCCGCTACCAGGGGATTTTGAATAGACCAAGCCATTCATTCTATTGGCGCGCTCGCATTGCCTGAAAGCCAGGTCCCCGGCGCTCCTCACATGCTGTCCGAGTTGACTCTGCCGCGCGCGACGGTCCTCGCTGACTACCCCAAAGGGCCAAGGATGCGGTTCTGCGGGCCCTCCAGCCCTTCCAGGATTCGGCGCCCGCCAATTCACCTGGGAACGGTATCAGGAGCGGCTTCTGGCGGTTCTCTCTGGCCCCGATCGCTGATAGACGAGTCCTAACAGCTTTAATCGGCACAATGATCCTACCAGTGATGAAGCGCTGTATCAGAAACTGCATCCGCAGTCTCGGGTACGACATCATCCCTTACAGCTTCTCCAAGTCGATCCTGCTCCGCGAGCATCTGGGGGACCTTCTGAAGCGCTTGGGCATCGATTGTGTGCTGGACGTCGGCGCCAACGTCGGCCAGTACGGGCGCCTTCTCCGCCGCGCCGGCTATCGCGGTCGAGTCATCTCATTTGAGCCCAATCCGGACGCGCTTGCGATCCTCACCGCCGCCTCCGCCAGCGATCCCCGTTGGACCGTGCACGGCTGCGCTCTGGGGGACCTCGACGGCCAGATTCCGTTCCACATTACGCGCCTCAACAGCCTCAGCTCCTTGCTCACGCCCGACGGCCCTGCCGCACCAGAGTTTGGCGACGATTCCAAAGTGGCCAGAACCGAACTGGTGCCGGTCCGGCGGCTCGATACCTTCTTTGCCGAGCACGCCCAAGAGCTCCGGGAGGCGCGGCTGTATCTCAAAATGGACACCCAGGGCTACGACCTTAACGTCCTGCGGGGCGTCGCGGGCAATATCCACCGCATCCTAGGCCTCCAATCCGAGCTTTCTCTGAAGCCCATCTACTCGGGAATGCCCGATTACCTCCAGGTCCTCTTCGAAGCCGCGAGGTTAGGCTTTGAGGTGACCGGGTTTTTCCCGGTCGTGCGCGATCGCGCTGGCTCCCTGATCGAGGTCGACTGCGTCATGCAGCGTGCCGCCGCGCTAGCCCGCTTTTCTCACCACGACCGTGGCGAGGCCCCATGCGAATCCTGAACATCGTTCAGTGCACCAATCTCGGAGGCATGGAACGATCTACTCTGCTTAGCATGATCGGGCTCCAGGCCCGCGGGCACGAGTGCCGGCTGCTGTCTTTGAATCCCTTGGGGCCGCTCGCTCCCGAACTCCAAGCGCACGGGATTCCCGCCATCGGCCTGCCGTATCGCGGGCGGGGCGGCTGGCGCAGCCTGCCGCTGGTTCGCCGCACCCTCCGATCCATCCAGACCGACGCCGTCATCATGCACGGTCAGAACTTGGGTGCCATGCTCGCCCTGGGGGACCAATGTTCCGGCCGCCGCGTTCTCTGCCAGTACTACCATCACACCGGCGTCAAGCCGCCTTGGCAATGGCGGCTGATCTATCGTCTCGCCGCGCGCCGGTTCAACGCCATTACCTTCCCCTCGGACTTCGTTCGCCTCGAAGCGGAAGCCCTGTGTCCGCGGATCCGGCCGCTCAGCTCCACCTTGCGGGACCCGTTTCTTCTCGCGCGACCGGTGAGCGCTGCCGAGCGCGCCTGCGCTCGCGCTGAGCTCGGAGTTCCCCTGGATGCCGCCGTCGTCGGCAACGCCGGCTGGCTGATACCGCGGAAACGATTTGACGTCTTCTTGAGGGTCGCCGCCCGCGTCTGTTCCGCGCGCCCGGGCACGCTTTTCCTCATTGCCGGTGACGGACCCGAGCGCAATGCGCTACGCTCTTTGGCCGCCGGGCTGGCTATTGAGGGCTCGGTCCGCTGGCTGGGTTGGCAGGCAGACCTGACACCGTTCTACCGCTCGCTCGACGTGCTGCTGTTCAACTCCGACTGGGATGCGATGGCCCGCACGCCAATGGAGGCGATGTCCCACGGCGTCGCCGTTGTGGCCTCGGTTCGGAATGGCGGAATCCAGGAGATGATCACCGGACCCGAATTCGGCTTCCTAACCGGCGACCACGATGAAGAATGGCTGGCTTCGCGAGTCGTCATGCTGATCGACGACGCCGGACTGCGCGAACGCAGCGGCGCTGCCGCTCGGGCGCGCTTGGCCGCTTTTAGCGACGCCGAAGCGCATACCGACCGCCTGCTCGAATTATTGGACGCCGGCGTGCCGCGGCCGGAGGCTGCCTGTGCCCGATAGCCGCTGCCTGTATGCTCCGTCCGCACGCCCCGCTGAGAACGAGGAGACCGTCTGAATCGCTGGGTTGAAACATCCCGAGATCCAAACGATGCCGTTGTTCTTCGACAACGAGCTGCACGTCTTCGAGAGGCCCGAGCCTCCAAGCTCATCGATGATCGAGTTGGCTACCTATGTGCTCTGGCAAGTGACAAAGATGTGCTCGACGTTGGCATCGTCGATCACACTCTGGCTGCGGCTGCGGATGATACCTGGCTGCACCGGCGACTCTGTAGAGTGGCCCGCTCTTGCCTCGGCGTTGATGTTCTCAGCGACGAAATCGATAGGCTGCGCGCCAGGGGCTTCAACGTGCTGTGCCACGATCTCTCGGAAACGCCGCTTGATGAGACCTTTGAATTGGTTGTGTGCGGCGAGCTCATCGAGCACCTCGATGCCCCTGGCCCGCTATTGCGCAATGTCAAACGCATGCTGAGGCCCGGTGGCCTGTGTGTCCTCACGACTCCGAACCCCTGGTACCTGAACCCGATCGTAAAGAACTGCCTGGGCGCCACGGTTTTTGAAGAAAATGCGGACCACGTTGCCTGGTTTGACCCGTGGACTATCGCGGCTCTGGCCGAGCGTTGTGGGTTGCGGCTCGCGAGGTTTGCGGGCATCAAGGCCAATGCGAAGACCGCTACCGCCAGGCTGGCGATGGCCGTGCTCAGCACCCTCACACACTGCGGTGTCCGTCCAGAACTGATGGCCAAGAGCATCCTCTACGAGCTTGTCAGCGAGCCTGACGAGAACACAAGATGAGGCTCTCTTCCTGTGATTCGCAATGTGCGTCGGCGGCATAGCTGTGGTTACGCACCCGAGCGCGGGGGTGCCTGTGCCCGATAGCCTCTGCCTGTGCTGGGTTCTGGTGACCACGACGCATTACCACCACGCCCGCATGACGGCCTTCGCCAAAGCCTGGGCAGGGCCTTGCGCGATCCTGGAACTGACCGATACGGACGAGCTCCGATCCCTCGAATCCCAGCCTCGGGACGCTCCTTATGCCCGGCGGACCCTGTTCCCCGGGCTGCCGAGCGGCCAGGCTCGCGGCCGGCGGATGGGGCCGGCGGTCCGCCGGGTTTTGGACGAGCTGCGTCCGAACGTCGTCTGCATCAATGGCTGGTCCATCGGCGGCGCGCTGGAAACGCTTCAATGGTGTGCCCGGCGCCGCGTGCCCGCGGTGGTCATGTCGGACAGCACCGCGCTGGATAAGCCTCGCCGTGCTGTCGAGGAGTCGGTGAAGCGCCGGATCCTGCGCCTCTGCTCCGCGGCCCTGGTCGCCGGTACGCGGCACGCTGAATACCTTGAGTCGCTCGGGTTCCCGAGAGAGCGAATCTTCCTCGGCTACGATGCGGTGGACAACGATCACTTCGCCCGCGGCGCCGGCCAGGCGAGACAGGCCACTGACCAATGGCGAGCGCGCCTGGGAATGCCACCCCGCTACTTCCTCGCCGTGAGCCGCTTCGGCGAGAAGAAGAATCTGCCGCGACTCATCGAGGCTTACGCCCTCTATCGCCGGCAAGCGGGAACCGATGCCGCCGCGCTCGTGATTCTGGGCGACGGCCCGCTGCGCCCGCAACTCGAAGCTGCGGTCGCGCATCTCGATCTGGACGGCTCGGTGAGCATGCCTGGGCTTGCCTCTTACAATGAACTGCCCGCCTGGTATGCCCTGGCGGAGTGCTTCATTCACGCCAGCACGGTCGAGCAGTGGGGCCTGGTGGTCAATGAGGCCATGGCGTCCGGTCTGCCTGTGCTCGTCTCCGAGCGCTGCGGGTGCGCAAGCGATCTGGTTCAGCCCGGAGTGAACGGCTTTACCTTCGATCCCTTCCAGCCCGAGCGCCTGGCGGAACTGATGGTTTCGATGGCAGCGTCCTCGACGGACCGCGCGGCCATGGGCCGCGCTGGCGCGGAGATCGTCGCCGCCTGGGGGCCCGGCCGGTTTGCCGAGGGCCTTGCCGCCGCCGCCCGGCTGGCGCTGTCGAGCGCTCCGCCGCCGGTGCCGCTTTCCAGCCGGGCGCTGCTCTCTGCCTTGGTGCGATGCGCATAGGTCAGGTGACAGGGTCGGTTTCCCGCGATGGGGCCGGAGTGTTCCAAGTGGTCTGCTCGCTCTCGAAGGCCCTCCGCCAGGCGGGCGTGGCCGAGGTTCACGTCTTCGGGCTTCGCGACGCCTACACGGGGCAGGATCGGAGCACCTGGGGCGGTCTGCCGGTGACGACCTCCGCCTCGCACGGGCCCGCCGCTTTCGGCTACTCCCCGGAGCTGGCCCGCCGCCTGCTGGCCACTCGGCTGGATCTTGTGCACCTGCATGGGATTTGGATGCACGCTTCCGTGGCCTGCCGGCGCTGGGCGCGTCTGCACCAAGCCCCTTGCGTGGTCAGCCCTCACGGGATGCTAGACCCCTGGGCGCTCGGCCATTCCGCCTGGAAAAAGCGGTTGGCCGGCTCGCTGTTCGAGCGGCGCAACCTGGACCACGCCGCCTGTCTCCACGCCCTGACGTCCCAGGAGGCCGATTCGATGAGGGCCTACGGCCTGAGGAACCCCATTGCCGTGATCCCCAGCGGGCTGGATCTTCCGGAGGAAGGGCCGGCCGCGCCTCCGCCGTGGGACACTCAGTTGCCCCAGGGTTCCAAGGTCTTGCTCTATCTCGGCCGGCTGCATCCCAAAAAAGGGCTTCTCAACCTCATCGAGGCCTGGCGACGCCTGGCGGTGGAGTACCCGCGCCACACGGCCCAGTGGCGGCTGGTGATCGCCGGCTGGAGCCAGCAGGACCACGAGCAGCAACTGCGCCGGTCCTGTGAAGCGGCCGGCGTTGCGTCCTCGGTGCTCTTCGCCGGCCCCCAGTACGGCTCCGCCAAGCAGAGTTCGTATGGCCGCGCGGAGGCCACCGTGTTGCCGTCGCTGAGCGAGGGGTTGCCGCTCAGCGTGCTCGAATCCTGGGCGCACTGCAAGCCGGCGATTGTCACTCCTCACTGCAATCTGCCCCAAGGAGTGGCGGCTGGAGCGGCCCTCCTGGCCCAAGCCGAGCCCGGCAGCCTGCTCCAGGCCTTGCTGGAACTCTTCGAGATGTCGGATGCGGACCGCGCCGCCGCGGGTGCGAGGGGCCGCCGGCTGGTCGAAGCAGGCTTCGTCTGGTCCGAAATCGCCAGGCAGATGCTGGCGGTTTACACTTGGCTGCTCGGTGCCGCGGCCAGACCAGATTGCGTCTTGCCCGGCTCGTCCGCCATCCACTGAGACTGCGCCATGCCCCACAGACTTGTTCCTGCCATCTTGACCTATAACGAGGAGCCGAACATCGGCCGGACCCTCGATGCCCTGCGCTGGGCGCCGCTGGTCGTGGTGCTCGATTCCTGCTCCACGGACCGCACCGAGGCGATCGTGCGCTCCTACCCCAATGTCCTCTGGATGGTGCGCGCCTTCGACAACTACGGGGCGCAGTGGCGGGTGGCGCTAGACGCGGCCGCCGAGCACGGCGAATTCGTGCTGGCGCTGGATGCCGACATGGTCGTGCCGGCGGTTTTCCGCGACGAGTTCGACACCGCCTTCCTGGCTTCCGGCCGGCTGTGCGCTGTGGTCCCGTTCGACCACCGCCTGCTGGGCCACCGCATGCGCGGCACGCTGCTCAAGCCTCAACTCCGCCTCTTCGAGCCGCGCCGGGTCAGAGCCGAGCAGGTCGGGCACGCCCACCGTTTTGTGTTTGACGCGCCGCCCTATCATTTCCAGACCGCCATCATTCACGATGACCGCAAGCCGCTCGAGGATTGGTTGCGTGCGCAGAGCCGGTACTCCGCCCTGGAGTGCGCCCGCATCGCCGCCGGAGCCCGCCGGGGGCGGGACCGTCTTCGCGCCGCCGGCCTCATGCCTCTGGTGGCGTGGTTCCTGGCTTACTTGCGCGCCGGCGGGCCGTTCGGCGGCCGTGCTGCCTACTGCTACGCGCTCGAGCGCCTGACCTATGAGTCGCTGCTGGCCATGCGAGTGCTTCGCCAGCGCCTCGCGGCGGAAAAGGAGAAACCATGATCGATCTGTATCCGAGGGTCCTCGTCACAGGTGGCGCCGGATTCATCGGTTCGCACTTGGCCGAGGAACTGCTCGCTGCCGGCCACGAGGTCGCCGTGCTGGACGATCTCAGCACGGGCAGTTTGCGGAACATCCAGCCACTCATCGGGCGGCCCGGCTTCCAGTTCCACCTCGGCTCGGTGCTCGAGGCGGCGGTTTGCGACACGCACGTCTCCCGCGCCGATCTCGTCATTCACCTGGCGGCGGCTGTCGGTGTGAAGCTCATCTTCGAGCGGCCGGCTGAGACCATCGAGCGCAACGTGATGGGCACCAGCCGCATCCTGGACGCCTGCCTGCGGCACTGCCGTAAGGTCTTCGTGGCCTCGACTTCCGAGGTGTACGGCAAGGAGCCGCGTGTCGGCGGCGCCCGGTTCCGCGAGGACGATGACATCACCCTCGGCGCTTCCATGCGCTGGGCCTATGCCGCCTCCAAGGCCATCGACGAATACCTGGCCCGCGCTTACGCTCAGAGCAAGGGCCTGCCCGCGGTCGTGGGCCGGTTGTTCAACACCGTCGGCCCCAGGCAGAGCAGCGCCTACGGCATGGTGCTGCCGCGGTTCGTCTCCTGGGCTTTGGAGGGCAAGCCCATCCAGGTATATGGCGACGGCAGTCAGACCCGCGCCTTCTGCCACGTTCGAGACGTCACCCGGGCCGTCCAGTTGCTCATCGCCGAGCCGCGCGCCGAAGGCGAGATCTTCAATATCGGCTCGAGCGAAGCCGTGACCATCCTCGAACTGGCCCAGCGCGTCAAGGAGGCCACGCGGAGCGCCTCCGAGATCCGGCTGATTCCCTACGAGCAGGCCTACGGGCCGGGCTTCGACGACATCAAGAACCGCGTTCCCGATCTCGGGAAGATCCAGGCGCTGGTCGGATACGAGCCGCGCTACTCGTTGGACGCCATCCTGCGCGATGTGATGGAGTTCGTCTCGACGCTGCTGAGCCGCTCCACGAAGCTCGAATCCGCGGCCGCCGTTTCACCATGATCGTAGCGAGGCGCGATGAGAGCGCCCAAAAGCACCAAGCGATGCCACAAGGCGCGCTCGCGGTCGGCGCCGCGTTTGTGGCGCGGGCTTCAGCCTGCCGCCTCGACACTCGTGTCGAGGGCTCCGCGAGCGTCAGAAGGCGGCTGGCCGCTAGCCGTGCGGCGCGCCGGGGCGCGCCGCAGCAGATTGCTGGTGAAACATCCGGGTTAAGCTCCCGCTCGAATCCGCGGCCGCCGTTTCACCCCAATGACGGACATTCGTCTCTCTGACTTTCGCAACGACTGGTATCAGCCGGGCCGCCCGCGTGTGGTCCAGGCCGCCTGGTTCTTCCTCGGCCTTCCTTTGTTGCGCTGCCCGCTCTTGCCGTTCTCGCGCCCGCGCCGTGGGCTGCTGCGGCTATTCGGCGCCAAGCTCGGAAGAGGCGTCGTCATCAAGCCGGGCGTCCGGGTAAAGTACCCCTGGCTGCTCTCCATCGGTGATTACTCCTGGATCGGCGAGGACGTCTGGATCGATAACCTGGGTCAGGTCTCCATCGGCTCCAACGTTTGCATCTCCCAGGGCGCCTATCTTTGCACCGGCAACCACGACTGGTCTGACCCGGCCTTCGCTCTCCAGGTTCGGCCCATCGTCATCTCCGATGGCGCCTGGGTTGCCGCTCGCGCCGTCCTCTGCCCAGGCGTCTCGCTCGGTGAGTCCGCCGTCGCCGCTGTTGGGAGCGTTGTCACTCGTGACATTCCCGCTTTTGAGATCCACGCCGGCAATCCCGCGCGCTTCCTCCGCCGCCGCGAAATCGCCCCGCCTCCAAGCTGCTTGCCGGGACCCTAGCCCGGATGTTTCACCACGATCGTAGTGAGGCGCGATGAGAGGGCTCGAGATACAAGGCGCGCTCGGGGTCGGCGCCGCGTTGTGGCGCGGGCTTCAGCCTGCCGCCTCGACACTCGTGTCGAGGGCTCCGCGCGCGTCAGCAAGCCGCTGGCCGCTTACCGTGCGGCAGGCCGGGGCCCGCCGCAGCAGATTGCTGGTGAAGCATACGGGCTAAACATGCGCCCCCTTAGAAACGCAGCCCGCCTGGCTCGCACTCCTGCAATGTGGCCCCTCTACGCCAGGTGGTTGTGTACTGGTCCCCGCACCGGATTGCCCCTCAAAGCGGATCCGGAGCGCTCGCTCGCCGGCTGGTCGAGCTTCAGTGAGTGTTGGTCGTTTCATGACGGCCTGCCCGGCCGCGAGTTCCTGTTCCTGGAGCGCATTGCCCGGTCGGCGGCCCAACCGCCGCTGGCACTCGACGTCGGGGCCAACATCGGCCTCTTCACCCTCGAGCTCGCGCTCCTCGGCTTTCGCGTGCATGCATTCGAGCCCGTCCCTTCCACCTTCGAGCGCCTGCGCGCCAACGTGCGCTCCAATCGCATTCCAGCCGAAAGACTGCAACTGAACTGCGCCGCTGTCGGCGATTTCGAGGGGACCGTCGGCTTCGCGGTCGATGAACGCTCAGCCGGCACCAACCACGCCGTGCTGGGTCCCGAGGCCGCCGATTCCCTCGTCCACATGCCCTGCACCACGCTCGATACGTACTGCTCCGCCAACAACATTGACTTCGTGGACTTTCTGAAGATTGATGTCGAAGGCATGGAGCTCCACGTCCTGCGCGGCGCTCGGCGATTGCTCTCCGGCGGCGCCGTCGGGGCCGTTCTCCTGGAGATTTGCCCCGGCAATCTCGCTCGGGCCGGCGCTACTCCGGCTGACCTGGGAGACCTTCTCGCTCGGTCCGGCTATACCATCCACGCGCTCCTGACCGATGGCTCCGCCGGGCCGTGCTTGACCACCAGCGACCTTCAGTCCATCGACTTGGCTAACCTCATTGCCGTTCGCACCGTGGCGCCAGGCAGTATGTCGCGCCTCTTCGGAGACACCATCCATGTACGGAACAACCACTGACATGGCGGACCTCTCCCCTTCGGCGCTGCCTCCTGCCCGCTCCGAACTCCATCGCGAACGCCTCCTGCTCGGCGCCATCTGCCTGCTTTTCCTTCTGGCTAACCTGCTGACCAGTTCACGCTCGCCGACCGTCTGGTTTGACGAAGTCATGCTCGTTGACCCAGCCGCCAACCTCGCCGCCGGCCACGGATTCACCTCCACCGCCTGGCCCCAGCCTTCCAGCCAGCTCTGGGCCGGCAACGCACCTTTGTACTCATTCCTTCTTGCGGGCTGGATCAGGGTCTTCGGACTGAGTCCACTGGCTGTCCGCAGCTTCAGTTACTTCGGCATGGTCGCAGCCGCCCTGCTGCTATGGGGCGCTCTGGTTCGGTCTCGGCTGCTTCCCGACGCCGTTTCCCGCCTTTCGGCTCTGACCGCAATCCTCTGCGCCTACGGTGTTACATTCAGTTACCGCAGCGGCCGCTATGACGCGCTTGGCATCGCCATTTGCGCCTTCGCCTTCTGGGGCTTCTTGGTCCGGCGGCGTTGGCTCCGCTTCGCCCTCCTCTTCCTGTCGGGCTTCTTCCTCCCCGCCGCTGGCTTGCAACTCATGGTCTATGCCGCCTGCATGGGCCTGCTGGCCACGGTGTTCTTCGGTCGCCGCTACCTTCCGCACTTTTGCGCACTCGCCGCGGGCA
>JBEKLW010000159.1:0-6187 GCA_050008815.1 Bryobacteraceae bacterium | reverse complement strand
TGGGCGGTATTGTGGCGGGCATTACAGCCTTTCTTCTCGGCCGCAGGGAAGCTACGCCGGAAAGGCTCTGATTTTTCTAAGATTCGAGAAAAGTTCTTGACACTCCCGTAACAGACTCCGACAATAACATTCCCTTCTTCAACTATCCCCTTCTTGTATGTTGACGCGGTTGTTAACTTGGCCGCTGCCACCAGAGTCATGTAGCTTTCATTGCTGATGAAAGGCATTCGGCCATGAATGATTCCCCCTTGAAAGTTCTCCTGGCAGAAGGTGGGCCGAGTGAAGCCAGCATCAGTCTGCGAACATTTTCAACGACGACAGGCCGATGCGAGCAAATGCATTTAGTGTCGAGGTCGACGAGTTTATTGGAAGCGCTTCAGAAACACCGCCCCGATGTAGCACTCCTCCAAATGTTGGTGCTCCAGCCTGACCCAGCCGCCACAGTGAGTCACCTGCACGAGTGTGCTCCTGAGGTCGCGCTCATCATTTGGGCGGAACCTGCCGATAAAGAGACTGCTGCGAAGTGCATTCAGGCGGGGGCAAAAGATTACATGCTGGAAGGATTTGTAGATGCACGGACATTGGACCGAATCTTGCGAACGGCGATCGCGGCGAAGGCAGTGGTACGCGCCCCCGAAGATGCGCAAGAATCCAGCGCGAATGTTGCGAACCGATCTGTTCATGCCGACAAGGGTAAACCGGCGGACCGGCCGGGATTGGCCGGCAGCGCGGCGAGAATGTGCATCGAAGTGCAGAACTTCAGAATGCTTCTTGAGCGGAATGGAAGGTTTGCGGCAGAAGAACTCATGCAGAGGATTGCGCAGGCGCTGAGGAAAAGCGTGCGCGCCTCGGATTCGGTGGCGTCGAATCGCGCAGGCCAATTTGTCGTCGCATTGCAGGATACCGAGGCGTCTTCCCTTCCCGTTGTTCGGCGGCGAATCGCTGCGCGACTTCTTCCCCTTCAGGAATCCAACGGGCTGCGCACAGCATTGGTTTTTTCCATTGACGACGAAGTGTGCTCAGGCAATGTGCTTGCACCCCACTGCGGATTTCGAGAAGCGGCAGCTTGCGCTGGCGCGGGCCGCCACCCTGGTCTGGGGAGGGGTGCTGCTGGTGATCGGCGCGGTGGCGCGCCACTGGGGCCCGGTGCTCGAGGCGGGGCTGTCGATCGCCTCGATCGCTTACGGCGGACTGCTGGGCGTGTTCCTGCTGGGCGTCCTGCCGCGTCGCGTCAGCGGGAGCGCGGCGGCGGCAGGCATGGCCGCCGGCATCGCCGCCGTGGTGGCGATCAAGCTCGCGACGCACGTGGCCTGGACCTGGTATGTGGCCATCGGGACCGCGGTGACGGTGGCCGGTGCGCTGTTGGCTTCGCTATTCCTCCAGGAGAGGAGGCGCCCCCATGCGGGATGACACAGCGCCGGCCTTGAAGCGGGACTTGGGCGTGTGGAGCGCGGCGGCCATTGTCCTAGGGACCATGATCGGCAGCGGGATCTTCCTCGTGCCCAGGGACATGATTCAGAGTGTCGGCTCGCCGCCCTGGCTGTTTGCCGCCTGGATCGCCGGCGGCCTGCTTTCGCTCAGTGGCGCTCTGACCTATGCCGAATTGGCCACCGCGATGCCCGAGGCCGGGGGCGAATACGTGTACCTGCGCGCGGCCTACGGTCCCCTGTGGGGCTTCCTGTACGGCTGGACGCAGATGTGGGTAGCCAAGAGCGGCTCCATCGCCGCCATGGCCACCGGCTTCTTCTACTATCTGGCGGACTTCCGTCCCGAGTTGGAGCGGGTCCTCTACACGGTGCGCCTCCCGATTGGTCCCCACGGCGGGCCGCTTGAGATCCGCTACGGCCAGATTCTGGCGATCGCCATCATCCTGGCCCTGGGGCTGGTGAACTACCTGGGCGTGAGATTCGGCGGCCGGCTGCAAGTCGGGGTCACCGCGTTGAAGCTGGGCTTGATTGGCGGCATCATCGTCATCGGGCTGGGTGGGGGGCAGGGAAGCGCCGCTCACCTCGTCGCCAGGATCCCCGCCGTCGGCGGCCTGGGCGGCTTCTTTGCCGCGCTGGTCGGAGCGCTGTGGGCCTACGACGGCTGGAACAACATCAGCATGGTCTCCTCGGAAATCCGCGATCCGCGCCGCAGCCTTCCGCGGGCGCTGGTTGCCGGCACCGCGGCCGTGATCGGCATCTACCTGCTGGCGAACCTGGCTTACTTCTACGTGCTCTCGCCGGCGGAGGTGGCCGCCACGCCGCGCGTGGCTTCCGCGATGATGGGCCGAATTCTGGGCGCCGGCGGAGGGAGCGCGGCCAGCATCGCCGTCATGATCTCGATCTTCGCGGCGCTCAACGGCTCGCTGCTCTCAGGCGCGCGCGTGCCCTACGCCATGGCGCGCGACCGCCTGTTCTTCGCCCCCCTGGCGCGGGTCCATCCGGCCTACCGCACGCCCGGCGTTTCCATCCTGGCCCTGGCGGCCTGGTCCGCGGTGCTGGTCCTGAGCGGCCGCTTCGAGGACCTGTACCGCTACGTGATGTTCGCCAGTTGGATCGTCTACGGCATGACCGGCCTGGGCGTCATCCTGCTGCGCCGCCGGCGGCCGGACCTGGAGCGGCCCTGCCGCGTCGCCGGCTACCCCTGGCTGCCGGTCCTGTTCGTGGTCGGCGCGGCTGCCGTGACCTGCTCCACCCTGCTCAAGTACCCCCGCGAGTCGCTGCTCGGGCTAGGCATCATTTTCGCTGGCTGGCCCTTCTATTCGTACTGGCGGCGGCGATTATTGAGGTAAAAGCGGAGAAATCGGCGGGCTGCCTGGGACCGTAGTTCCATTACCCAAAGGAGCGTCCAAAAACGAGGTTTGTTCCGTTTTCAGAACATAGTGCTTGAATCTCTCATAAAAATGGGTTAGAACTGCTGTAGGCACCCAATGCGTCGCGGCCGAACTGTTCCGTTATCAGAACCACGAAGACCCGGCAGCCTCGCCAGCCTGGAGCGAAACATGGATGTAACCAAGATCATCGCAGAATTGCGGCAGGAACGGGAACAGATTGAGGAGGCGATTATCAGCCTTGAGCGGCTAGCTCAAGGCCGTGGGCGCCGCCGTGGCCGTCCTCCCGCTTGGCTGGCAGTGGCCCGGAAGCGTGGCCGGCTGGCCGGGATCAAAACCAAGGCCGCTGGCGCAGCCAAGCCGTCCGGCGCCTGAGCCATTCCTGCCGGCAGCGCCCCCCCGCGGGGCCTGCTCGATGCGCGGCACCCGTTGTCTGTGCGTGCGGGCGGGGCTATCTGTAAAGCAGGTACTCCTGGCGCTCTTTGAGGAAGCTGTCCAAGGCGTCTTGTCCGGCCTGCTGGACGAGGACGGGGTCCTCCCCCGCTTCTAGCAGTGCGAGAACCGCACTGTTGCCCACCAGCCACCGGTTCCGTGACAAGGCGATTCTGGCGGGGTAGAGCCGGCGGAGGGCGGCCGCGATCTCCAGCCCCAGCCGGGCGCTGTCGAACGCCTCGCGGTCGGTGACCACCAGCCGCACCCCTTCGATCTCGCGGCCGGCGAAGGCCGAGGAGACAGGGCGGAACCGCGTGGCGTAAGCCCGCGCCCCGGGGATGAAGCGGCCATTGAGACGGGCCGCCAGTTCCGCGCCCCGGATCCAGTCGGCCCCGATCTGCTCGAACGGCGCGTCGGTGCCGCGCCCGACCGAGTATTCCGGCGATCCCACCAGCATGGCCACGCCCGGGTAGAGCAACGCCGCATTCAGGCTCCGCAGGTTTGGCGAGGGGCTGATCCAGACCAGGCCCGTCGAGTCGAACCAGTCCCCGCGTTCCCAGTTCCGCATCGGGACGGTGTGGAGCTCGGCGCCGATGCGCCTCCGGGAGTTGAACAATCGCGCCAGTTCCGCCAGGGTCATCCCGTGCCGAAGGGGCAGCGGGAAGTAGCCGACAAAGGACAGCAAGCCGGCATCCAGCATCGGGCCCTCGACGTGCGTGCCGGTGATCGGGTTCGGACGGTCGAGCACGAAGAAGGGCAGCTTGTGGGCGGCAGCCGCTTCCAGGCAGTAGCCCAGCGTGGTCGAGTACGTATAGAACCGCGCACCCACGTCCTGGAGGTCGAATACCAGCACATCGACGTCCCGCAGCATCTCCGGCGCGGGCCGCCGGTTGCGGGCCGAGTAGAGGCTCCAGACCCGGATGCCCGTGGCCGCGTCCACGCCGTCCGGGATGTCCTCGCGGTCCTCACTGCCCGAGATGCCGTGCTCGGGCGAGAAGAGCGCCGTGACGCGGAGCCCGGCCTCGAGCATGCGATCGACGTTCCGCTTGCCCTCGCGGTCCACCCCGGTATGGTTCGTTATCAGGCCCACGCGCCGGTCCGCCAGCGGAGCGAAACGCTCCTGTGCCAGCACGTCCAACCCGGTCAGCACGCTGGCGTTGCGCGCGACCACGCGGTGCAGCCCCGCGCCGGGGAGGGTCTCGTTGTACCCGGTGAGGCTGATGCCGGGCGCGGAGATGCCCATCCCGGCCGCAACCGCCGTCGCCACACGTGCGCGCAGCGAGGTAAGCGGCGGGCGTACGTGCGGGTGAACGCTGTTGGCCAGCAGGATGACGCAGGTCGGCGAGACCGGATCGATCCAGATCGACGTCCCGGTGAAGCCGCTATGCCCGTACGACCCAATCGGGAACAGCTCGCCGCGGCTCCCCGACAGCGGCGAGTCGATGTCCCATCCCAGGCCGCGCAGGATGGGCTGATCGGGCGGCGATTGGGGCGTGGTGAGCTTGCGCACGGTGAGGGTGGAGAACAGACGCACGCCGCCCGCTTCTCCCTCGCCGAGCATCATGGCGGCGAAGCGGGCCAGATCGGCGGCGGTCATGAAGAGCCCGGCGTGGCCCGCCACCCCGCCCATGTTGCGCGCCGTCGGGTCGTGAACCACGCCGCGCAGGATCCGACCTTTGACCTCCTCGGTGGGCGCGATGCGCCCTGCGAGCGCAGCCGCGGGAGTGAAGGTCGTGTCCCTCATCCCCAGCGGCGAGAAGATCTGCCGCCGCGCGAACTCGGCCAGTGGCTCGCCGGCCAGCCGCCGGACGATCTCACCCAGCAGGATGAAATTGATGTCGCTGTAGCCGAACCGGGTCCCGGGCGGCGTCGCCGATTTCTCGCCCAGCGCCATGCGGACGCCGGTCTGGTAGCCACTCCAGGCCGGCTCCAGCTCCAAATCGGGACGCAGGCCGGAGAAGTGCGTCAGCAGGTTTCGCACAGTCACGTCGCTCTGCCCCCCCTGGAACTCGGGAAGGTAGTGGGTGACTCGGTCGTTGAGGCGGAGCTTCCCCTGCTCGAAGAGCTTCATCAGCGCTGGGACGGTCGCCAGTACCTTGGTCAGCGAGGCGACGTCGAAGATGGTCTCCAGCGTCATCGGCTCGCGGCGCGGCTTGAGCGCGCGGCTGCCGTAAGCCCTGCTGTGAACGATTCGGCCCTGGTGCGCGACCACCAGGACCGCGCCCGGAATCTCGTCGGCGCGCACGGCGGCCTGGAGGATCGCATCCAGGGTCGCCGAGCCGGCGAATGCTCCAACCGGCTCCAGCCGCGCCCCGGACGGCGCCAGGCCGGCGGCGACGGAGGAAACCGAGCCAACCGCAGCCATCCATCCGCGGCGCGAGATCTTCATTCGAGTTTCCGCGCGATCTCCTCGAGGCGCGCGGCCAGTTCGAGGTCTTTGGCGGTGATGCCGCCGGCGTCGTGCGTCGTCAGGTCAACCGTGACCCGGTTGTAGACGTTCGACCACTCCGGGTGGTGCCCCATCGCTTCGGCCAGCGCCGCTGCCGCTGCAATGAAGGCAAAGGCGTGGACGAAGTCCGCAAAGCGGTATTCGCGGTGCAGCTTCGCGTCGAGGACTTTCCAGCCCGGGAGGCCTTCGAGCGCAGCCTTAATTTCCGCCTCCGGGATCCTGCCCTGTTCGGCCATGCCTATATGTTAGCCCGCATTCTTCACGAGCAACCTGCCGCGGCGCGCGATAGGACCGCATCTACTCAAGTTGCGCTCGGAGGCGCCCCCTCAGGCCCGCCCGTAGATGGGGATCACTGCGCCGTTCACGTCGGCCGAGGCGTCGGAGGCCAGCCAGAGGAGCAGGCGGGCGATCGACTCGGGTTTCACCCAGCGGGAATGGTCCGCCGCGGGGTTGGCGGCGCGGTTGGCCGGGGTGTCGATGACGCTCGGCAG
>JBEKLW010000158.1:0-6205 GCA_050008815.1 Bryobacteraceae bacterium | reverse complement strand
CCAGCAATCTGCTGCGGCGCGCGATAGGGCCGCATCTACTGCGTTGCGCTCGGCCGGCGTCCTCGACGTACTGTTCAAGTACGCCTGCGGGCGCCGGCCGTCGCGCGCCTTGTATCTGCGGCCCTCTCATCGCGCCTCGCTACGATCGTGGTGAAACATCCGGGTTGGCACGACGCCTTGAATCCGTTCCAGCGATTTCGCTTTCAGAACGAGTAGAACTCTGGGGGGCGAACTCTCATCCTAACCTGTTTGCCTGCGGCCAGGCAACACCGCCCGTAATCCGTTCGTAGGCCCGTGCGGTCTCCACCTTGTGGCGCGCGCTTCAGCGTGCAGCGTCGGCTTCAGCCGACGTCTGGCACGACGCTTCCCGGGCAGGTCCCCGCACTCGCCCTGCTGCCCCCCCGTGCCGTCAACCCTCGATCCGCGGAAGCAGCGCCTTCAGCAGCCGGGCCAGCGTGCCCTGCGCTGCTTGCGCGGTCTCGAGCACCTCGGCGTGCGTCAGCTTGTGTGGCGCGGCGCCCGCGGCCGCGTTCGTCACGCAGGAAATCGCGAGCACCCGGCAGCCCATGTGGTTGGCCGCGATCACCTCGGGCGCCGTGGACATGCCCACCAGGTCGGCGCCGATCGCGCGCAGGTAGCGGATCTCGGCCGGCGTCTCGTAGCTCGGCCCGAGGACGGCGGCATAGACGCCTTCGCCGAGCGGGATGCCCAGCTCGCCCGCCACCTCCCTGGCCAGCCGGCGCAGGTCGCCCGAGTAGGCCTCGGACAGATCCGGGAAGCGCGGCCCCAGCGAGTCGTCGTTGGGACCCACCAGCGGGTTCGAGCCTTGAAGGTTGAGGTGATCGGTGATGAGTACCAGCCCGCCGCGTGCGTAGCTCGGATGGATGCCGCCGGCGGCATTCGTGATGATGAAGGTCCGCACGCCCAGGCGGCCGAGCACCCGCACCCCGAAAGTCACGTCGGCCGGGCTGTAGCCTTCGTAGAGGTGCGCGCGGCCGGACATCACCGCCACCTGCGTGGCGCCGGCACGGCCCAGGATCAGCTTTCCGGCGTGGCCGGCCGCCGTTGAGAGGGGCCACCCCGGAATCCCGTAGTAGGGGATTTCGATGGCCTCGCTCAGGTCCGCGCCAAAGCCGCCCAAGCCGCTGCCCAGGACTACGGCAACTGTCGGGCGACGGCCGGCAGCCCGGGTCTTCAGAAACTCAACCGCTTCCTGCATCAGGAACTCCCGGAGCAGAATGCGCGCCGCCAACCCGCGGCGGCTGCGCCGGATGTTTCACCGGCAATCTGCTGCGGCGCGCGACGGCTGGCGTCCGCACAAAAACCGGGGCCAGACACCACTTTTCGCCTTCCGAGGTCATCGAAGGCAAGGGAGCGGCGCAGGCGAAAAGTGGCTATCTGTACCCGGTTTTTGTGACCGCCCACCCGTGCCACGGGCTGCTATCGCGCCTCGCTACGATCGTGGTGAAACATCCGAGCTAGCCCACCACTTCGAGGATGAGCTCGCGCTCCTCGGGCGGGTGGGACGAGATCCGGAAGGCGTCTTCCACCAGTTGCGCGGCTTCCTCCAGGCGGTCTTCCCGGGTGTTGTAGAGCCGGCACAGCACGGCGCCGGCTTCCACCTTCTCGCCGACCTTGACCTCCAGGATCACGCCCACCGCCGGGTCAATCTGGTCCTCCCTGGTCTCGCGCCCGGCGCCGATCATGCAGGCGGCGCGGCCGATGTCCTCGGCCGCGATGGCCGTGACGAAGCCTGCCCTTGGCGAAGTCACCTCGCGCGCGCCGGTGGCGTTAGGCAGCAGCTCGAAACGGTCCATCACCAGCGGATTTCCGCCCTGCAGTTCGATGACTTCCTTGAGCTTCTGGTATCCCGAGCCGTCGAGCAGCTTGCTCTGGGCCAGCTCGCGGGCTTGGTCGAGCGTCTCGGTGACTCTGCCCAGATGGATCATTCGTGCCGCCAGCTCCAGGGCCAGCCGCGTCAGGTCGTTGGGTCCGGCGCTCTGGAGTGTCTGCGAAACCTCCATGATCTCCAGGGCGTTGCCGATGGCGAAGCCCAGCGGCTGGCTCATGTCGGTGATCAGCGCCTGCACGCGCCTGTCGGTGCGGCGGGCGATGCCCACCATCATCTGCGCCAGGCGCCTGGCGTCCACCTGCCGCTTGATGAGCGCGCCCGAGCCGACCTTGACGTCGAGCACCAGCGCGTCCAGCCCGGCGGCCAGCTTGTTGGACATGATCGAGGCGGCGATCAGCGGGATTGCCTCCAGGGTTGCCGTGGCGTCACGCAGCCCGAACAGCTTGCCGTCGGCCGGCGCGAGCTGCTCGTCCTGCCCGGCGAAGGCCAGCCGGGTGCTGGCCAACTGGTCGCGAAACTGCTCGAAGGTCAGGCCCGTGCCGAAGCCGGGGATGGATTCGAGCTTGTCCAGCGTGCTGCCGGTGTACCCCAGGCCGCGCCCGGAAATCACCGGCACGACGGCGCCAGCCGCCGCCGCCAGCGGGGCCGCGATCAGGTTGGCCTTGTCACCCACCCCGCCCGTCGAGAGCATGTCCACTTTCACGCCGGGGATCGAGGACAGGTCCAGCCGGTCGCCCGATGCGACCAGGCAATCGGTCAGTGCGCTCACCTCGCGGTCCGACATGCCCGAGTAGTAGACGGCCATCGCGAATGCCGCCATCTGATAGTCGGGAATCTCACCGCCCCTGTAGCCTTCGATCAGCCACGCGATGTCCTCGGTACTGAGCTCTTCGCCGTCCCGCTTTCGGTGAATTAGGTCAACGATGCGCATTTTCAGACCCTTAGGCTACCATCTTGCGGGGGGGAAAGTAAAGAATTCGCAACAGGTTAGACGCAGATTAGCGGCGGACCCCGGAAAGACTCAGCCCGCGCCGGCCGGGTCGGGCAGCGGCGTGCGGTAACGCCCCCCGAACACCTCCCCGAACAGCTTCAACGCCTCCTCGTGGACCAGCCCGTTGTCGGCCAGCAGGTGGGCGCCGCCTACCTGCATCGGCCCGCCCCGCATGTCTGAAACGGCGCCGCCGGCCTCCGCCACCAGCAGCACGCCGGCCGCCATGTCCCAGGGGTTCAGGCCGAACTCCCAGAAGGCATCCAGCCGTCCCCCGGCGACGTAGGCCAGGTCCAGGGCCGCCGAGCCGGCCCGCCGCACCCCGTGCGTCCACATGGCCATCTGGTAGTAGAAGTGGACATTGACGTTCAGGTGCCGCTTGCGGCTGGGGAACCCCGTGGCCACCAGGCTGTCTTCCAGGCGGCTGGCCTTCGACACGCGGATGCGCCGGTGGTTCAGATAGGCGCCCGAGCCGCGCTCGCAGGCGAACATCTCGTTTCGGTTTGGGTCGAAAATGCAGCCTGCAATCATCTCGCCGGCACGCTGCAAGCCCAGCGTCACGCACCAGACCGGGAAGCCGTGGGCGAAGTTGGTCGTGCCATCCAGCGGGTCCACGTACCAGCGGTATTCCGAGGCGCTATCGTGCCCGCCGCCCTCCTCGGCCACGATCGCGTGGGCGGGGAAGTGCGCCCGGAGCCGCTCGACGATGTAACGCTCGGAGGCGCGGTCGGCCTCCGTCACCAGATCGAACTCGCCCTTCAGCTCGAAGCTGACCCGCCGGTCGAAAAAGCTCACCAGCAACGCGCCGGCCTCGCGGGCGATCTCCATGCTGGTTTCCAGGTATGAGGGCATTAACTCCTTAGTTTACCAAAGCTTCCGGGCTAGGCAGGCGCGTTTACTCCTGCTCGTAGAGGTACTTGATCTGCTGCTTGTAGATGAACAGATTTGGCTCCTCCGGCTCGCGCGTCAGCCGGATCAAGGAGTGGTCGTAGTACTCGATCGTTCCGCAGACCTCCTGGTTGTCCTGTAGGACCACGCGGACGGGGATCTGCTCGTCGATCAGGTGCTTGATGTAGCGGACTTCCTCGAAGGTTTGTCCGGGCGCCCGCGATTGTGGGGTCGCACCCGGCCTCTTCTTGTCGCCGCCACCGTGGTTACCGCTTCGGTTGCCCTTGTTCACTGGAATCCCTGCCTGCTGGTGGCGTCCATCCCCTCTCAGGGCACCGGCCTCCAACCCTGGGCCTCTTGGCTCTCACCATAGTATCCGCTGCGCGCGAGCACTCGCAATTCCGCGCGCCGCACCTTCACCTCGAGCCTGTGGAACGAATCCTTGGTGAGGGTGACGCCGCGCGGGTAGTAGCCCAGCAGGTACTGCGTCCGCAGATCGCGGATAATCTCGGCGAAGGCCGCGTCGAGCGCCTCCCCGACCGTGGGGGCGAACACCCGTCCGCCCGTGCCGGCCGCCAGCGTCGTCAGCGCATTTTCGCCGCCGATGTTCCGCCCCGGGTCGTTCGTTATCGGCACGACCAGGATGGGGTAGATGACGGCATCGGCCATCTGCGCCGCGGTCAACGCTGCGTGAAACGTCTTGGTGCTGGTCGTGTCGCCGCCGTCGGTCACAACCACGATGACGTGCCGGCCCTCCCGGCCCTCCAGCCTGCCGGACGCCAGGCACATGGCGTCGTACAGGCTCGTTCCGCCCTCCGCTTTCAGGCCCCGCAGCACCTGCTCGAGCCGCTCCAGCCGGCGCGTGAACCCCGCCAGCAACATCGTCTCCCAGTTGAAGGCGAAGATTGCCGCGGCGTCGCCGGGATTCCCCTCCCGTAACAGCGCATGGACGAACCGGTCCACGGATTCGACCTCGTACTTGAGGTCGATGCCGGTCGAGGCGCTGATGTCGATCATCACCGCGATCGAGAGCGGCTGTTCGGTGTGGTGTTCGAAGAGGGCCAACTTCTGCGGAACGCCGTTGTCGAGCACCTGGAAGTCGTCCCGGCCGAGATCGCCCACGAGCTGGCCCGCGGAGGTCTTCACCGTGGCCAGAATGCGCACCAGCCTCACATCCACCGTGTAGGTCGGCTGCTGCGCCGGGACGGCCACGGCCGCCAGCAGCAGGGCGGGGAAGAGCCTGGAGATCATTCTGGCAGCACCAATTCGTCCCACTGGCCCTCCGCCCAGACCGTCCCGTCGGCGAAGTGTTCCTTCTTCCATATCGGCGCCAGCCGCTTCAGCCGGTCGATGCCCTCGCGCGCGGCCTCGAACGCCGGCCCTCGGTGGGGCGCCGTCACTACTACTGCCACGGCGGTCTCGCCGATCTCCAGCCGCCCCAGGCGGTGCACCATCCCAATGCGGCCGATCGCGTACGCGCGGGCGATCTCGGCCCCGATCTCGGCTAGCACCTTCACGGCCATCGGCTCGTAGCATTCGTACTCGAGAAAAAGCGTTCGCCGCCCGCGCGTGTTGTTACGCGCCACGCCCTCGAAGATGACTACTGCCCCGTCCTCGCCGGTCAGCAGCCGGCGGGCGAGCTCCCGCACGTCGATCGGGGCGCGCGTGACGGCGAAGTAGTGGCCCGCGGCCTCCTCGCGGATCTCCTCGAGCGGCCCTCCCGAACCTCCGCTCACCGGCGGCAGCAGCGCGATCTCGTCGCCTGGGGCGACCGGTTCGGAGGGCGCGGCGAACCGCTGATTTCGCGCCAGCAGGATGCTTCGCTCCATCTCGCGCAATTTGGGGTGCGCCGCGGCGTAGTGCTCGAAGACGTCCGCCAGCCGCGCGTTGTGGGCGAGCTCGAGCTCGTCCTCCGCGCGGCCGGTTATTTCCCTCAACACGCCGAAAAACAGGACTTTGACTCGCAACCCTTCTAGCCTACCAGACGGCCTCCGCGCCAAACCGGTTCCGCGCGCCCGGGTATAATCCTTGGTTGACCCATGCCGGCGCATGAACAGGCCTCCCAGACCGCGGTCGCCGCGCCCCGCCACGTGCACGAGGCGCGCATCCGCGTTCGCTACGCCGAAACCGACCAGATGGGCGTCGTCTATTACTCCAACTACCTCATCTGGATGGAAGTGGGGCGCGTCGAGTACTGCAAATCCGTCGGATTCGACTACCGCGACATGGAGGGGCAGGACAAGATAGTGCTGGCGGTCGCCGAGGCGCACTGCCGCTACCTCTACCCGGCGCGCTTCGACGACGAGGTAATTGTCAGGACCTGGATCGAGGACGCCAGCCCTCGCTTGGTCCGGTTCGGCTACCAGATGCTGCGCGCCGAAGACGGCCGCCTGCTGGCGCGCGGTGAGACCAAGCACATCTTCTGCGGCCTGAACCTGCGCCCGGCGCGCCTGCCGGAGAAGTACCACCGCCTGTTT
>JBEKLW010000157.1:0-6211 GCA_050008815.1 Bryobacteraceae bacterium | reverse complement strand
CCTGGGCCTGCTCCGGAGACATGTAGGAAGGCGTGCCCATGATTTGGCCTTCCACCGTCAGGGTGGTGTCGTGTCCCTCCCCCAGTTCCACGCGCCGGGCCAGGCCGAAATCCAGCAGCTTCACCAGCCCATCGCGGGTCAGCATGATGTTGCCCGGCTTGAGGTCGCGATGGACCACGCCGGCCGCGTTGGCCCTGGCGAGCCCGCTGGCGATCTGCACGGCGTAATCGAGGGCCTTCCCGAGCGGCAAGCCCTGGGTAGGGATGATGTCACCCAGGGACTCCCCCTCGATGAACTCCATGGCGATGAAGTCCACACCGTTGTCGGAGCCGACCTCGTGAATGCCGACAATGTTCGGGTGATTCAGCGCGGAAGCGGCGCGGGCTTCGCGGAGCAGTCGCTCCCGCCGCTTGGGGTCGGAGGCGTACTCCGGCGGAAGGACCTTGAGCGCCACCGGCCGGCGGAGTTGCGTGTCGTAGGCACGGTACACAGCCCCCATGCCGCCTTCGCCGAGCTTCTCCCGAATCTCGTAGTGGGCGACTCGCTGCCCGGCGGCGGGCTGGGCTGCGTCCGGCGGCATCTCCCTGCCCCCGGCGCCGAGGCGCTCCCGGATTTCGTCAGGTCCCAGCCCGCCGCCTGCCCCAGACCCCCAAGCGGGCCGGTCGAGCATGCCGTCCGCCGACGGCTGCGCCAGCAAGGATTCGACCTCGCACCCCAGGTCTTCATCCCCGGCGCAGGCCGCCGCAAGAAATGCCGCCCGTTCCTCCGGCTTCAGTTCCGCCGCCGCCTGGTAGATCTCCTCGACGCGTCGCCGGCGGGCTGGATCCATAACAGCCTGGGCGAATTATAACACCGCAAAACCCGAAATCCCGTGGTCTTTTGGCGCGCATTCACCGCGCCGGGGGCGGCTTCAGCCGTCGTTTTGGAGGCTCCCTGGCATGGATTCGAACCACGATTCACGGCTCCAAAGGCCGCTGTCCCGCCATTAGACGACCGGGGAGTGGTCGGAACTGGGCGGTGCTGGTGCTTTAGGGTGGAGATGACCTTCTGCGGTTTTCCTCTTCTTCATAGTCGGCCTGGCTCCTGGCGTCCTCAAACGATCTGAATCCGTTTTGCACTGGTCGCGCCTGGTCGTAATCTTTGGGTTCGACAAACCATGGCCCACCCTCGTGCAAGCCACGCATGTATGAATCTTCGATGTCGTTTTTGTTGTAGATCCTGAAACTGCCGTACATGCTGTATCGATCGGATGGCGTTCTAGACATTTGTCATCCCTCCAATTAGCTACGCGTCGGCCTGGGCACCGGCCTTGACCAGCTCCAGGCACGCCTTGGCGGCGTGCGACAGCGCGCGCCGCGCCGGGTAGACCAGCCGGACGTTGCGATCGACGTGCAGCTCCTCGACCTCCACTTCGCACAGCAGGCCCTGGCCGATCTCCTGCTCGACGCACATGCGCGGCAGGAAGGCCACGCCCTCGTTGCGCTGCACCAAACGCCGGATGGACTCCACGGTGGGCATCTCGACGTCCATGTTCAGCGGCGCTTTCCGCCGGTAGAACTCCTTGACAACCACCTCGCGGTAGGGTGAGACCACGTTGTGCGCCACGAACGTCTCCAGGCCCAGCTCCGCGATCGACACCGAGCGCCGCTGGGCGAAGCGGTGCTCCGGCGAGACCACGAAGGCCAGGTGGTCGTGATAGATCACGGTGCTGACCAGCCGGGGGTCGTCCGGGTCGTAGCTGATTACGCCCAGTTCCAGGTCGCCGTCCAGCAACTGCACCGGGATCCTGCTCGACAGACATCGCCGCACCTGCACCTTGATCTTGGGGTACAGCCGCCGATACTTCTCGATGTGCTGGAGCAGGTAGAGCGTCGTCATCTCGTTGGCGCCAATCGAGAGCCGCCCGGCGGCGTTGTCCCGCAACTCGGCCAGGGCGTTCTCCAGGTCCTGCCGAAGGCTGTCGAAGCGCTGAGCGTACTCGGTCACGATCTTGCCCGCGTCGGTCAGCAGCAGCTCCTTGCCCGAGCGGTCGATCAGCTTCTCGCCCAGCGCGTTCTCCAGGCGCTGGATGGCCAGTGACACCGCCGGCTGCGTTCGCAGCAGCTTCTCGCCCGCCCGGGAGAAGCTCTTCTCGTTCGCGACGGTGAGGAAAGTCTGGAGCAGGTAGAGTTCCATGGGGCCTCGCTCATTCATTCCACAAGCGGTATTAACCTCTCTTATGCTATCATTGGTGCTTATCCAGGACAAGACAAAAATAAATTTGCCAAATCCGACCTCAGCGGCGATAATCCAATACAGGTCCCCTCGACCGGAGAAACAGGCCGGCTCGGGGGGATCCAATCCCCAGAGCGCGGGCGGAGTCACATGGGCAATCGCGTAGTTATATTCGACACGACTCTCCGGGACGGCGAACAGTCGCCCGGATGCAGCATGACCGTACCGGAGAAGGTGCGGATGGCAAGCCAGTTGGCTGAGCTGGGCGTCGATATCCTCGAGGCCGGCTTTCCGATCGCCTCGCAAGGCGACTTCGATGCGGTTGGCGCTATTGCCAGAGAGTTCCCGTCGGTGCGGGTGGCGGCACTCGCCAGGTCCTGCACGCTGGATGTAGAACGGGCCGCCCGCGCTCTGGAAAACGCCCGTAAACCGCGGATCCACACTTTCATTGCCACCAGCGACCTCCACCTTAAGTACAAGCTGCGCAAGACGCGGCAGCAGGTGCTGGAGGAGGCGGTGGCGGCGGTGGAGCTTTCGCGGCGTTACGTAGACGACGTGGAGTTTTCGGCCGAGGATGCCACGCGGACCGATCCGGACTTCCTGGAGGAGATCTCGAAGGCGGTGGTAGCGGCCGGCGCGCAGACGGTGAACCTGCCGGACACGGTCGGCTTCACCATTCCGGAGGAGTTCGGGTTTTTCATTGAGCGGTTCGCGAAGGCGCTGGGCGATTCGGCCATCGTCAGCGTCCACTGCCACAACGACCTAGGGCTGGCGACCGCCAACTCGATTGCCGGGGTCATGCACGGGGCGCGGCAGATCGAGTGCACGATGAACGGCATCGGCGAACGCGCCGGCAACTGCGCGCTCGAGGAAGTGGTGATGGCGTTCCAGACCCGGCACGACCAGTTGCCGTACGACACCGGCATCGTCACCGAGCAACTCTTCCCGGCCAGCCAGCTCCTGGCGGAGCTGATCAGCTTCGGGCCGCAGCCGAACAAGGCCATCGTCGGCTCGAACGCCTTCGCGCACGAGGCGGGCATCCACCAGGACGGATTCCTCAAGGAACGAACGACGTACGAGATCATGGACCCCCGGTCGGTGGGCGTGCCCGAGAGCAGGCTGGTACTGGGCAAACACAGCGGGCGCCACGCGCTGCATCAGCGCTGCGAGGATCTCGGTCACCCGCTCGGCAAGGAAGAACTGGAGACGGTCTACCGGCACTTCATCGCGGTCGCCGACCGCAAGAAGGGCGTCACGAACGAGGAGATCGTCCAGATAATCGGGAACTGCGACGCGCTGGCCGCGCAAGGGGAGTAGGCGCGCCGGCGCTCGCCGCCCGCGGCTTGGGCCCGTGGCCTAGGGCGCCCGGATCTCCGCAAGCCGCAAACTACAGGTTTCAAGCAATAAGCTGGTAGAACATGCAACTCAACGTACTTGTACTCCCGGGCGACGGGATCGGCGTGGAAGTGCCGCCGAGGCCGCCGGCGTGCTGCGGTTGATTGCCGCTCGCCTGGTTGGCCGCTCAATTCGTGATGTCCATCTATGGAGGTTTTGAAGATGCATAAGATAGCGGTAGTGCCCGGAGACGGGACTGGGCCGGAGGTGACTGCCGAAGCAGTCAAGGTTCTCAAGGCGGCAGCGGCGAAGTTCGACTTCAAAGTTGAGCTGACTGAGTTTGATTTCGGGGGCGAGCGATACAAGCGAACCGGGGAGTTGTTGCCGGATAGCGCTGTCGAGGAATTGCGGAAGTTCGACGCGATTCTGCTGGGAGCCATCGGACACCCCGACGTGGCGCCGGGGATCCTCGAAAAAGGGATTCTGCTCAAGGCCCGCTTTGCCCTCGATCAGTACATTAACCTCAGACCAGTGAAACTGTTCCCTGGCGTCGATACGCCCCTAAAGGGCAAAGGGCCGGATGACATTGATTTTGTTGTTGTCCGGGAGAACACGGGGGACTTGTACACGGGAGCCGGCGGCTTCAGCATGAAGGGAACTCCCCATGAAGTCGCGGTCCAAACAGCGGTGTACAACCGCTTTCAGGTGGATCGCTGCCTCCGCTACGCCTTCAATTATGCGCGGCGGTACGGCAAGAAAGCGCGGGGCAAGTCCAACAACAATACCTTGGCGCTGTGCGGCAAGACGAACGTCTTGACGTATGTTTACGACCTCTGGGAAAGAGCCTTTCACGAGATGGGGCAGAAGGAGTTTCCGGAAATCGCCCGGGAGTACTACCACGTCGATGCGACGTGCATGTGGTTTGTCAAGAACCCGGAGTGGTTTGACGTGATCGTCACGGGAAACATGTTCGGCGACATCATTACGGATCTGGGCGCCATGATCCAGGGCGGAATGGGTATCGCCGCGGGCGGCAATCTCAACCCCGAAGGGGTGAGCATGTTCGAACCCATCGGCGGGAGCGCGCCCAAGTACACCGGCCAGGGTGTCATAAATCCCCTGGCTGCTATCTGCGCGATGCAGATGATGCTGGTAACACTCGGCGAAGAGAAGGCAGCGGCCGCGGTCGAGGAATCGGTCATGTTCACCACGGCCAACAAGCTGAAATCGCTTGCAGCCGGCCGCATGGGCTATTCGACCTCCGCCGTTGGCGACTTGGTCGCGGCGAGAATTGCGTGACGTTTTGGGGAGGACCATCGTCATCGAGTGTCTGTAGTAGAACTTCTTGTTCCGCGGTGAAACCTATGACTCTGATCGAGAAAGTTTGGAACGCCCATGTCGTCAGCGAACCGCCAGGCGCTCCCGCCCTGCTCTACATCGACCTCCACCTGGTCCACGAAGTCACTTCGCCGCAGGCGTTCGACGGCTTGCGGCGGCGCGGGCTGAAGGTGCGCCGGCCGGAGCTGACCCTGGCCACGGCCGACCACAGCGTGCCGACGACGAACCGCTCGCTGCCCATTGCCGACCCGATCGCCGCCCGGCAGGTGGCGCAGCTCGAGGCCAACTGCCGCGAGTTCGGCATCCCGTGCTACTCGCTCGGGAGCGACCGGCAGGGCGTGATTCACGTTATCGGCCCCGAACTGGGGCTCACCCAGCCGGGCATGACCATTGTCTGCGGCGACAGCCACACGGCCACGCACGGCGCCGTCGGAGCGCTGGCCTTCGGCATCGGCACCAGCGAGGTTGAGCACGTGCTGGCGACGCAGTGCCTGCTCCAACGGAAGTCCAGGACCTTCCACGTGGAGGTGACGGGCCGGCTCCAGGCGGGCGTGACGGCGAAGGACATCATCCTGGCGCTGATCGCGAAGATCGGAACGGGCGGCGGCACCGGCTGCGTGTTTGAATACGGCGGGCCGGCGATCCGCGCGCTCTCGATGGACGAGCGGATGACGGTGACCAACATGTCGATCGAGGCCGGCGCGCGCGCGGGTCTTATCTCGCCGGACGATACGACTTTCGAGTACCTCCGCGGGCGGCCCTTCGCGCCTCAGGGCGCCGCCTGGGAGCGCGCGCTGGAGCGCTGGCGGCAACTGCCGACCGACCCCGGGGCGGCGTACGACGGCGGGGTGACGATTGATGCGGACCGCCTGGAGCCGATGATCACCTTCGGCACCAGCCCGGGCATGGGCATTCCAATCACGGCGCCGGTGCCCGCGCCGGCCGATTACGACGACCCGATCGAGCGCGAGAGCGTCCGCAAGGCGCTGGCCTACATGGCGCTGGAGCCGGGCAAGCCGCTCGCCGGGCATCCGGTGGACGTGGTGTTCATCGGAAGCTGCACCAACGGGCGCATCACGGACCTGCGCGCGGCAGCCTCGATTTTCCAGGGCCGCAAAGTGGACCCCAGGGTCCGGACGCTGGTGGTGCCAGGCTCGCACGAGGTGAAGCGGCAGGCCGAGGCCGAAGGATTGGCCCGCATCTTCCGCGAGGCCGGGGCCGAGTGGAGGGAGCCGGGCTGCTCGATGTGCATCGCCATGAACGGCGACGAGCTGGCCCCCGGCCAGTACGCCGTCTCGACCTCGAACCGGAACTTCGAAGGCCG
>JBEKLW010000156.1:0-6225 GCA_050008815.1 Bryobacteraceae bacterium | reverse complement strand
TGGGCGCAGCCGCAATTCTCGTGGGGGTATCGGCTCTGGCCAATCTGGCCGCTGCTACGCCCGCCCTCGCCGCCGAAGCTCACGTTCTGAATCCGTACTCTGGGCCCTGGTACAACACGGAAATGCAGGCCCGGTACTCGGCGAACCAGTACGTGAACTCGGAT
The DNA here is from genome assembly GCA_050008815.1 of Bryobacteraceae bacterium. Taxonomy (GTDB): domain Bacteria; phylum Acidobacteriota; class Terriglobia; order Bryobacterales; family Bryobacteraceae; genus JBEKLJ01. The sequence goes on along the minus strand of JBEKLW010000156.1, from coordinate 6,061 downwards.
TGGAGTACCAAGGCAAGCAACGAAGCCAACGGGGTTGACGCCACGCTGGCGAAGCAAATACAGCTCGTGGCAAGCCAGCCCACCGCTGTCTGGTTCGACAGCATCGCGTCTATCAACGGATCCGGCGGGAAGATGGGCCTGACGGCTCACCTCGATGCCGCGCTCGCCCAGCAGACTGCGCATAGCGGCCGCCCCGAGGTCATAACTATCGTCATCTACGACCTGCCGGGGCGCGACTGCAACTCGGACGCGTCCAACGGCGAACTCGGAAGGGGGACGGGCGGTCCGGACGCTGACATTCAGACCTACGAGCAGTCGTACATCAACCCGATCGCAGACATCCTGGGGAACACGAAGTATCAGAGCCTCAGGATCGCCACCATCATCGAGCCCGACGCGCTGGGCAACGCCATCACAAATCAGGGCAATCCGGCCTGCGTGACAGCCAAGAACGCCTACGAGCAGGGCATCAGCTACGCGTTGGGCAAGCTGCACGCGATCAACAACGTCTACACGTATCTGGATGCCACCAACGCCAGCTGGCTTGGCTGGCCGGCCAACATAACCGCCGCTGTCACCGAGTTCAAGTCCGTGGCCAACCGGGCCGAGAACCCGGCCGGCGTCAACGCCGTCGATGGTTTCGCCATCAACGTGTCCAACACCGACCCGACCAAGGAACCGTTCATCGACAGCCAGGCGACGTACTCCGCCACGAAGGCGACCAGTTCCAGTTGGTATGGACAGGCGCCGATCGATGAGCAAGCGTTCGCCGCCAGGCTGTACACGGCCCTGACCGGCGGCGGCTTCCCCGCCAGCATCGGCTTCATCGTCGACACCGGGCGAAACGGCTGGGGTGGCTCTACCCGGCCGACTCAGCCCAACCCGTGCATCGACCCAGATGCCTTCGTCAGGAATGGCTGCGGGGGCCCGAACGCTCCCTCGTACGTGGGCAGCAAGGTCGATCTGCGTACGGCTCGCGGAGCGTGGTGCAATCCAGATGGCGCCGGCCTCGGCGAGTTGCCGCAGGGCGACCCCTACCTCTACTCCAAGGCGGACAGATCCCCTGCGAATCTGATCGCATATGTCTGGGTCAAGCCGCCCGGCGAGTCGGATGGCAACTACACGGGAACTCCAGGCTCGGGTATTGGGAGTCCCGGCAGCGATCCGTTCTGTGACCCCACCTGGGCGCCGCCCAACACGCGGACAATCCCGGGTGGCGGAACCCCGCCGGTGTACACGGGATTCCCGGGCGACGGCCAGACCAAGACCGGCGCGCTGACGGGCGCTCCTGCCGCGGGCCAGTGGTTCTCCAGCCAGTTCGTCCAGCTCGTCAAGAACGCCTATCCCGCTATTCCCGCGATCGCCCCCGCAGCGAGCGGAAACTCGTGCAGGGCAGATATCTACTGGTCCAGTGGATGGCCGGGCGGCGCCAACTACGCATTCAAGATCGTGAACACGGGAACCGCCGTTCTGAAGTCGTACACCCTCACGTGGGCCAGCGTCGACTACCGTGACGCGGTGAACTACTACGATCAGATCTCGAACTCCCAATGGGCCGTCGCGCCAACGGTCACGTACAACGGGCATTGGAATATGGACCCGCCGGCCCAGACCGGCTCGATCGTTACTGCTCGGGGACAGATGCCCAGCAACAGCAACGGCGTCCCTTCCGGCGTCACTTCCGGCGCCATCGCCAACGACGTTCCGGGCATCTCTGTAGCCTTCAGCCCCGGTGTGTGGAACAACGGACATTTCGCGCTCAAGGGATACCTCGAAGACTTCGATTGCAGGGCGAACACTTGACCTGGCCTCCCAACGGGCCAGCGTTGACCCGCTCGGAACCTGACCAATCTCGCTAACCGCATCAAGTAGGAAGGGACCGGCCGCTGGGTCGGTCCCTTCTCTTCTGCCCGGCATGAAACGAGCCGGGGCGGTGAAGCCGGCCAGGGGCGGAGGGGTGGCGATCCCTGGGGTCCCGGCGATTCGGCTCCAGGCGGACGCCGGAGGTGGGGGGAGGGCGCGCTGGTGGCAGTTCGGCCGCCGTGGCCGGCCGTTCGCCGGAGGCCCGCCGGTCGCCGAAGGCCGTCTCCTGACGCGGCGGCGCCAAGTCGGGCAAGGCCACGGGCGAGCCCTACCGGCTCATCCTCGTAGTCACGGACGGCGTCTGCAGCATGGACGGCGACATCGCCCCTTTGCCGGAGATCGGCGTGCTGGGCGGCTACGTCGCCGGCAGCCGGGCCCTGCGCGACATGCTGATCCAGCGAGCCCGCCCGTTCCTCTTCTCCACCTCGCACCCGCCTGCCCCCCCGCCAGAGCCTCCTGAATTGAGCTGTAATCTGCTCGACTAAGTCCGTTGGCACATCGGCCTGGTAGTCGCCCTCCATGCCGAGGGCATTCAGGAATGCCTTCGGGAGTGTGGGGCCGAAGGCCCTCAGCTTCCCGATGCTCCGCTCCGCTACCCCGAGTACGCAGGCGGAGCGGTCTTCGTCCGTCAGGTACTCGTCCCTTCCCTCTCTTCTGCAACGTAGGCACGGGCCTGGAGGCATAGTGTCTTGTCGCGATCCATGTGCACCGTGAATGCGAGATCTCGCAGCGGCGTGAACCCGTTTCCCTCGATCCAGGTGCCGATCTGGCGGGTGCTGTGGCGGTACATCGTCACGGACCCATCTGATCCTGTGTGCTCAGATCCCACCACGTACGATTCGGCCCAACGTGTTGGGCATGAGCGGCGGCCCATGCTTCGCATCAGTCTAGCGCTGACGCCGTCCGCTCGATGCCTTTGTTGAGCGGCGAGTTGAACGGCGAACCGTCCTCACTGAAGCGTAGCGACGGGCACCCACACGAGCCGACGAACGCCCAATTCCTTGAGCGCCTCCCGACCCCGTTGTGAGACGACTATCCCCGGGCCGCCGCCGATCGGCCGCACATGGGACTTAGTGCGAGCATGCTCCCAGTCGCCGTAGTACTCGAACGTCTGGTTGAAATCCGTGGCATTCTGGGGCATCGCGGCGTACATGGGTGCCTCTGGCGCGTGTGCATCCCTGTAGTGCCCGCCCCGACCGCACACAGGACAGAGCGAGACCGCCTCGTAGCCTGTCGTCGACGCGTGCATCTGAGGCAGCACATTCGGGATTCGGAGCCATTCGAATCGAGAGTCCGGCGCGCGGCGTGGTGACTTCACCGGAGTTGGCTGGATTCCAGTCATGTGCGCGAGCCCTTCGGCGACGCGTGAGGACACGATCAGGTGGCGTTCGTAGACGAGGTGATCCATGTCCTTCTTGCCCATGGCGCCGAGCTCTGCGATGAGTGGCGGGATGGGAAGCGCTCCGGCGCCGCATGTTTGGCAAGCCTCGCGAAAGTCGTAGGTCTGACCGTAGTCGACGCCGCCCCAGAGACCGGACGTCGCGACTCTGAGCACCAGCCATGCAGCGGAATCAAGCTCCTGCGCCGTGTACTCTCGATCAAGCCTCGTCAGCGAGTCAACCCCCTCCGCGCGCAACCGGTCGAGCAGCGCGGAGAGGCGTGGGTCTTGCACGGGAAGCCTGAGATACACGCCCGTGTGGTGGTCACCCAACCACGCGTGGCGATTGGCGCGATCCGCTGTCGCCAGCTCAAGCAAGCCGCAGTCATCGAGTAGGCGTCGAGCGTCTTCGCCGCGGTGATGGCCGAGGAAGAACGATACGAAGAGGTAGTCCCGCAATCGGTGCCCCCTACCGTTCTCGGCGCTGCGTCCGCCCAACGACTTCGAGTTCAGCGGCGAGCGTAGCGAGTCCGCTGCAACGAGGTATTAGGCCCGACTATGCCTCGAGGTAGTAGGCCTCCGAACAGGTCCAGGCTTCCATGAACTCGCCATCGCAGAGGTAAGCTGCGGCGCCGTTCGAGAGTATTGCGCAGCGAAGGACGCCGGCCACGTAGGACCCGAGGTGAGGCCGCGCCTTGACAGAGCCCAGGTCAATGAGACCGAGCCACTGCCTTGCGAGACTTGCCGCCAAACGGCCAAGGAGAACGTGGCCAAGGGGGTCGTTACGACAACCGTTGTCGAGTTGAAAGGCGGCAGCGGGGTGAAAGCCGACTGCGGCCGCGTAGGAGCGTTGGTCAGCGGGGTCAAGAATCGGCTCCGTGAAGCCGCCGTTACCGTCCGCCTCCGTGCCAAATGGCACGACTGCGAGGTTCGCGTTGCAGGTCCCTGGAGCGAGCCAGAACGACCACGTGGTGGGACTGAGCCGCGTTACGTCAATCGCTGAGGAATGCACGACGTCGTCGAGCTCGTGAAGCGCTGGCGCGGTGGGGACAAAGACAATGAGGGTTGGGCCCATGCGTAGTAGTTTGCCTCAAACGCGGCTTCGTGGAGGGCCTAACGGCTTGGCGTTAACCCGCGGGCGGCCGTCCGCGGCCGACCGCGGGTTCAACGCCATGTTAGACGACAATCCACGTCCTTGAGATACCTTCGTACTCGAACTCCGCCTGTTGTAGGGCCCCTTCAAGCGTCTCGTGCCAGGTGTCAGTGACGGTATTCCAATCAGCATCGCAGCCGAAGAGATAGTAGGCGGTTTCGCCCTCGTACTGGCAGATCGCCAATCCAGCGGCAGGGCCCTGCAACTTTCCGGCGACAACTTGCCGGCAATTTCCCGTTGATCGGTGACGACCATCGACCACCGACCACTGCACGAGTCGGGCTCCTCCGATCATATCTGGTGGGTGCCGCATTGTTCGTCTATCGGCTGGCGGTTCAGGCGCTTGGCCTCTTCCCTTTTGTTGCTGGTGTTTTAAGCAGGAATTACAAAACCGTATACCAACGTTTTCTCGCGGAGCCTTGGCCAAGTCGCCTGCAACCGCGTGTCAAACGCAGGCCGGCACCGTACATCAGCGAGGCCATCAGCCACCGATCGCCGCTCATCTGCGCCAGCACCGCCTTGACCTCGTCGCGACTCATGACCACCAGCACGCGCAGCGGTCTTCGGGCCCGGATCAGCTCACCCAGGTCGCCTACTTCACGGCCTATGACATACCGGTACAGGAACAGCAGGGCCGACAGGGCCTGGTTCTGCGTCGAGGCGCTCACGCTCTCCTTGACCGCCAGATGCGTCAGGAAGGCGTTGATCTCCGGCTCGGCCATGTCCGAGGGATGACGTGCCCCGTGAAAGAGCACGAACCGCTTGACCCAGTGGCAGTAGCTCTGCTCGGTTCGAGGGCTGTAGTGGCGGGACCGCAGCGCCTCGCGCATCCGGTCAAGCAACCTGGGCTGCGGCGTGGCGGCGGGGGTGGCGATGGACGCGGGAGCAGCGGGGGGCGAACGCAGCTCACCGCCCTGCGGGAGGCGGTTCGTCGTTGGCGGCCTGGGAACCTTGGTCATGGCCCACTCCCCGCTCGGGGGCGCTCCTGAACAGCCGTGCTCTGGGCGGGTCCGCGAGAACGTCGCGCGGATGCCTGCATGATGGTAGCCAGTCTCCTTGGGGCACACGCCCCATCGTAGGAGACCCGGCTTACCTGAGGCTTACCGCCACGGGTCGGTGGAGCTGGCCAGGGGCGGAGAGCAGGCGATCCGTGCGGTCCCGGCGATTCGACTCCGTGCGGACACCAGAGGGGAAGGTGTGCGCGCAGGTGGCGGGTCCAACGGCAGCCAGCCATCCTTTCGGCCGAAGGCCCGTCGGTCGCTCAACGCAAGTCGGCTCGCCGAACGCTGGCCTCGCCGTGAGCCGCAGCCTCCAGGACCCCTACTCCGCCACGGCCTTCTTGCGGCGGGCCTCCACCAGGACGGCCAGCGTGACCAGGAGATAGGCGGCCACCCGGATAACGATGAGCGGGGTATTGAGGTCATCGCTGAGGCCAAAGAGCGACGCCAGGTGGGAGAGGCCGAACAGCGCAAAGGCGCAGGCCACCAGCAGAATCACGTAGCTCCTGGTGCGCCGCCAAGCGAGGTAGCCGATGGCCATGATGGCAATGCATAGAAGCAGGTTGATGCCCGTAAGGGTGTCCCAGCTGAACTCCATGATCCACAACCTCCTATTGCCTTGGCCGCCTCGCGCGGGCCGCGCGCGCTCCAGGTAGTGCAGGTGCAACC
>JBEKLW010000155.1:0-6265 GCA_050008815.1 Bryobacteraceae bacterium | reverse complement strand
GGCGACGTGCGGAAGGACCCGCGCTATCTGAACGCGATCGACGCCGTGCGCGCCGAGCTGGCCGTTCCCATGGTCGCGCGCGGGCGGCTGGTCGGCGTGATCGACATCCAGTCCACGCGCGTGAACGCCTACGCGGAGGCTGACCGCGCGCTGCTGCGCATCATCGCCGCGCGGGTGGCGGTGACGATCGACAACGCGCGGCTGTTCCGCCGCGTGGACCGGCAGAACCGCACGCTGCGGCTGCTCAGCCATGTCTCGCGGGAATTCTCCTCGATCCTGGACTTGAGCGAGCTGCTGGCGCGGATCGCCGAATCGGTGAAAACGCTGATCAACTACGACGCCTTCAGCATCCTGTTGCTCGATCAAGACCGCCGCTACCTGCGCCACCGCTTCAGCGTCCGGCGCGACCGGCGCGTGGATTTGGACAAGATCCCGCTCGGCCGGGGCATCACTGGCGTGGCCGCCGAGTTGCGCCAGGTGATTCGCTCGGACAACACGCTCCAGGACCCGCGTTACATCCCCTCCCACGCCGACGTGCGGTCGGAGGTGGCCATCCCGCTGATCGAGCACGATCGGGTGATCGGGGTAATGGACGTGGAGAGCGACCAGTACGCCTACTTCACCGACGAACACGTGCGGATGCTGACGCTGCTCGCACCCCAGATCGCCAGCTCGGTCGAGAACGCGCGGTTATACGAGGAGCTGGCCGAGCGCGAGAAGCGCATCGAGCAGGACCTGGAAGCGGCGCGCGAGCTCCAGGCCGCGCTGCTGCCGGCCGAACCGCCGCCGATCGAGGGCCTGGAGATCGCCGCCGGGTACCGCCCCGCCCGGATCATCGGCGGCGACCTCTACGACTTCTTCCAGTACCAGGACGGCGCGGCGCTGATCGCGATCGGAGACGTAAGCGGCAAAGGCGTGGCCGCCGCCCTCTACGGCGCGCTCGCCACCGGTTTGGTGCGTACGCTGGCTCCGGCGCGGCGCGACCCCGCCGGCCTGCTGGGCACGCTCAACCAGGCGCTGATCGAGCGCCGGGTCGATGCGCGCTCGGTCGCGCTGCTGGTTCTGCTCTGGCAGGCCCAGACCCGGCAGTTCACGATCGCGAACTCGGGGGCCGTGCCTCCGCTGGTCTGCCGCGGCGCCCAGATCATCAGGCCGCGCGCCGAGGGCGTCCCGCTGGGCCTGTTGCCCGACCGCGAATACGAGAACACCGTTTTTCAGGCGGAGCCGGGCGACGTCCTGGTGCTCCACTCCGACGGCATCACCGATCAGCCCAATCCCGCGGGCGAGGAGTACGGGCGGCAGCGTCTCATCCGGGTGCTCCGGGAAGCCTGCTCCGGCACACCCCAATCCGTCGTCAGCGCAGTGTTCTCCGACCTGGACCGGTTCACCGGCTCGGGCGCCGTCTTCGACGACCAGACCCTGCTAGCGCTGAAGGTTCTCTAACGTGACCGACTGGTTCCACTACGACCGCAACGACCTGGTTTGCGAGGAAGCGCCGTTGGCGGACATCGCCGCCCAGGCCGGCACGCCGTGCTACGTGTACTCCAGCCGCACCATCCTCGATCGCTACCGCACTTACGATGAGGGCCTGGCCGGGGTGCCGCACCGCATCTGTTACGCGGTGAAAGCCAACTCCAGCCTGGGCGTGCTCGCGCTGCTGGCCTCCGCCGGCGCCGGCTTCGACATTATTTCCGGCGGGGAGCTCTACCGCGTCCTCAAGGCCGGCGGCGATCCTTCGGGCGTACTCTTCTCGGGCGTCGGCAAGACGGCCGGCGAGATCGAGTACGCGCTGGCTCGGCGCATCCATGGTTTCAACTGCGAGTCCGAATCCGAGCTGGCGCTGATCGACGCCCTGGCGGCGCGGCTGGGCGTGAGGCCCCAAGTCGCGCTGCGGGTCAACCCGGACGTGGACGCCCTGACGCACCCCTATGTCTCAACCGGCCTGCGCGAGAACAAGTTCGGCATCTACATCGGGGATGTCGAAGCCGTCTACGAGCGTGGCCGGGCGCTGCCGAACGTCGTGCTGGAGGGCGTGAGCTGCCACATCGGCTCGCAACTGCTCGACACCGCCCCGATGCTCGAGGCGGCGGAGAGGCTGCTGGCCCTGGTGGAGCGGCTGCGCCGAGGCGGCATCGCCATCCGCACGCTCGATCTGGGCGGCGGCCTGGGCGTCGCCTACCGTCCCGGCGAGCCGGCGCCCGACATCCGCTCCTTCACCGCCCGCATCCGTCAGATGGTTGAGGGCAAGGACCTGTTTGTGACGCTCGAGCCAGGCCGCTCCATCGTAGCCGAGGCGGGCCTGCTGATTACCCGCGTGCTCTACCGCAAGTGCAGCCCGTCGAAGGAGTTCATCGTGGTCGATGCGGCCATGAACGACCTGATCCGGCCCTCGCTCTACCAGTCGCATCACGAAATCGTCCCGGTGCGCAAGAGCGGCCGCGGCGCCGTGATCGCCGACGTGGTTGGGCCGGTCTGCGAGACGGGCGACTTCCTGGCCCGCGACCGCGAGCTCGCCGACGTGCTCCCCGGCGACCTGCTGGCGGTCGCTACGGCAGGCGCCTACGCCTTCGTCGCGGCCTCCAACTACAACTCGCGCACGCGGCCGCCCGAGGTTCTGGTGGAGGGCGCCAAGTGGCGCATCATCAGGGCGCGCGAAACCTACGAGGACCTGGTGCGCGGCGAGCGCGTCTGAAGCGTCCGTTCTGCGCCGGCGTATACTGGTCTCTCAGTGCCGGTCACAGAGGGGCACATCTCGGGAGGTCATCGCATGAAGACTGCTGGTGGGATCCTGGCCGCTTTCGCCGCCGCCTCTGGGGCGCTGGCGCAGGAGGCTCCGTATGTCGATCCGGGGATGAAGAAGATCGCGCAAGTCGCGATCGTGTGCAAGGACATTGAAGCGTGCAGCCAGCGCTGGGCGCGCATGCTGGGCATCCAGCCGGCGCCGATCCGCACCACCCTGCCCGGCCGCCAAGTAAGGATGATCGTTCACGGCAAGCCGTCCGACGCGCAGGTCAAGCTCGCGTTCTTCAACACGGGCGACGCGACGCTGGAACTGCTGCAGCCCGTGGGCGGCCCGAGCTCCTGGCAAGATTTCCTCGACCAGAACGGCGAGGGCGTCCAGCATGTCGCCTTCAACGTCGTGGACCTGGACAAGACCATTGCCAGCCTCGCGCAGCAGGGCATGCCGGTGATTCACCGCGGCCGTTACGACACCGACGACGGCGAATACGTTTACGTGGACAGCCGGAGCAAGCTCGGCGTCATCATCGAGCTGTTGCATTCGGACCAGCGGCCGTAGCGGCGGCCCGCCACCAGTCGCCCGTAACCGCCCGCCCCAGCGGCACATCGAAGTAGGTAGCTGGTAGTTTAGGTACTAGCCCGGATGTTTCACCACGATCGTAGCGAGGCGTGATGAGAGGGCCGCAGATACAAGGCGCGCGACGGCCGGCGCCCGGAGGCGTACTTGAACAGTACGTCGAGGACGCCGGCCAAGCGCAACGCAGTAGATGCGGCCCTATCGCGCGCCGCAGCAGATTGCTGGTGAAACATCCGGGCTGGAGGCGGCAATGCGCACACTGAAATACATTGGCCTGCTGAGTCTGGTTCTGGCGGGCGCCGTGGCCTCCGCGCAGACCGGGTGGCGCAAGGTCGAAGCGGCGCGACTGACCAAGGTCGAACCGGCGCAACTGACCGACGCCCAGATTGAGGACATCATCACGAGGTTCGCCGCCAAGGAGGCCGCGTTCGCCCGGGCGCGGGAGAATTACACCTACCGGCAGACGGCCCGGGTCCAGGAGCTCGATCCTGAAGGGATGGTCATGGGCCGTTGGGAGATGGTGACGGACATCGTCTTCTCTTCCGAGGGCAAGCGCATCGAGCACGTCGTGCGGGCGCCCGTGGCGACGCTCAGGGTCCTCCAGCTCACGCCGGAGGACGAGCAGGATCTGCGCAGCGTCCAGCCCTTCGTGCTCACGACGCCGGAGATCCCGAAGTACTACATCCGCTATCTGGGCAAGCAGATGGCCGACGAGATCCCCTGCTACGTCTTCGCGGTCAGGCCCCGGAAGCTGGAGCCGGGGCAGCGCTACTTTCAGGGCCTCATTTGGGTGGACGACCGCGACCTGCAGATCGTCAAGAGCTACGGCCGGGGCGTGGGCCACGTGCGCGGCGACAACCAGTTCCCGAAGTTCGAGACCTACCGCCAGCAGATCGACGGCAAGTACTGGTTCCCGACCTACACGCGCGCCGACGACGTGCTCCAGTTCCAGGGCGGGCCGCAGCGGGTCAGGATGATGGTTCGGTACGAGAACTACAAGCAGTTTCGCAGCGACGTCGAGATCCAGTACGGAGAGCCGGTGGGCGGCCAGCCACCGCCCAAGAAGTGACGCTAGCCCGCTTTTCTCACCATGACCGTGGCGAGGCGCGATGAGAGGGCCCCAAAGCATCAAGCGATGCCACAAGGCGCGCTCGCGGTCGGCACCCGGAGGTCCTCACAAAAGCCGGGGCCAGACACCACTTTTCGCGCTCCGAGCTCGCTGAAGACACTGGACTCGCACAAGCGAAAAGTGGCTGTCTGTACCCGGTTTTTGTGACCGCCCACCCGTGCCACGGGCTGCCATTGCGCGCCGCAGCAGGTTGTTGGTGAGAAATGCGGGCTAGGTTGACGTCTGGTCCGAATCCGCGCCGGGCTTCGGGGGCTGTTCGAGGCTCTCGGCCAGCACGATGGCCTGGGCCAGCTCGGCCATGGGCTTTCGCATCCGGCGGCTCTCGTTCCGCAGCCGCAGGTACGCCTCCTCCTCGGTGAGGTTGAGCCGCTTCTGGAGCAGGCCCTTGGCGCGCTCGATGAGCTTGCGCAGCTCGAGTTGCCGCCGCATGTCGAGCGTTGCTTCCTGAAGCCGCGTGTTCTCCTCGGCCAGGCGTGCCCGGGCCAGCGCGCCTCCGAGCTGCTCGCCGATGAAGGTCACCAGCCCGATCTCGTCGGGGGTGTGGGCGTGCGGCGCCCGGTGGTGGACGTTGACGACGCCGATCACATCGCCGCCGGAGACCAGCGGCGCCGAGAGCAGCGCCTCGTAAGTATCCTCGACCAGGGAGGCGAACCGCTTGAAGCGCGGATCGTCGAACGCCCCGCGCGGCAGCGCGACGGCGGCCTTGTGCTCGGCCACCCAGCCAGCCACGCCTTCGCCGAGCTTCAGGCGCAGGCTGCCGATCTCGGCCCGGTGCGGGAGCTGGGAGGCCCGCAGCACCACCTCGCTGGTCTCCGGCTCGGCCAAGTAGATCAGGCAGGCGTCGCAATGAGTTGCGGCGGTGACCAGTTCGATCAGCTCGAGCAGGATGGCGTCCAGCGGCAGGCCCGAGCTCACCATCCTGCTGATGCGGTGCAGCAACTCCAGATGGCGCGCGTCGAGCGATGCGGGATTCGGCCCGTCCATGCTCAAGCGTAGGCGGAAAGCCGTCCGGCAGTCCAATCGAAAGTTTCTATGGGGAAGATAGGCGCCAGGCGCGCCCGCCGCGCCGGTCAGGATCCGTGCGTTGGACGCGATTGCTTGTACTGCTCGCGCACGCCGCGGATCTGCCGGACGTGCGACTCGACGTGGATCGCCATCGCCTCGACGAGCTGGCGCAGGGTGAGGGGACCGCGCAGGTTGTGTACGCCCTTGCGCTCGAAGGCTTCCGGGGGCAGGTCTTGGAGCAACGCGTGGCTCTCGGCGCGGAGCCGCCGGAACTTCTCGATTGACTGGGAGGTCTTGCGCCGGGCGTAGTCCAGGTTCTTCGCCCAGGCGTCCTGGTCGAAGGCGATCAGGGTCGGCTTCTCCTCGGCGATGATGCGGCGCATGCGGTCGGCGGTGACCAGCTCGCTATCGGCCAGGTGCGCGATAATCTGGCGCACGCTCCATTTCCCCGGCTCGGGCACGAAATCCAGCTCGGCGCCCGCGGCGCCGGTCATGACCGTGGCAATCAGCTCCGCTCCCCTCCGGTAACGCTCCAGCAGCTCCGCCAGCTCGCTCATAGGCGCCTCCTCAGGATTCAGCGTAGCGCGGCGTGCCATGATGGTGGGGACCGCTTTCATGTCCTCGATGCCCTTGTTCGACGAGCGGCCGCCTTTCGGCCGCGAGCGGCTCGCCGAGGTTTTGCGGCGTCTGGCCGAAGAGCGGATTTTCATCGGGACCAGCTCGTGGAAATACCCCGGCTGGATCGGGCAGGTCTACACCCGCGAGCCGTACCTTTCCCGCGGGGCGTTCTCCGAGAAGCTGTTCCAGGCCCAGTG
>JBEKLW010000154.1:0-6303 GCA_050008815.1 Bryobacteraceae bacterium | reverse complement strand
GCCCGCCTGCCTCTGCCGCACGTCCCGCCGCAGCGAGGCCACCTGGCGCTCGAGCTCGTTCGCCGAGCCGGCCCAGGGCTTCAGCGCGAGCACCGCCGCCACCAGGTTCGCCGCCAGCAACACTCCCAGCGCCACCCGCACGGCGATGCGGGGGTCGCGCACGGCGCGCCTGACCGACTCCAGGTCAGTCCGCATGAGGCTCCGGTTCCCGGTCAGAGTTTCTGGGCATAGCTCACGCTCACGCGATACCGCAGCAGCGGCTCGGACTGCGTCGGCGGCCAGCGGTTGTGCACCAGCGTGGCCCCGAACTGCGGCGAATTCTCCAGCCTGGTCAGCATCTGGACGACCGGCTCGGCCGACTCGGCCCCCACCACCATGTCCAGCAGGATCTGGTTCTGCCCGGTCGCCTGCGGGCGAATCGAGATCAGCCGCACGTTGTAGGGCATCACCTTCTGCAGATCGTCGAACAAGCGTGTCCAACTGATGGCCTTGGCATAAATGAGGCTGTTGAGCAGGGCGCTGCGGTCGAGCACTTCGGCGTTGGCGGGCTGGCGCAGTACCTGCTCGAGCCGCGCCTGCTCCCCGCTCAGCTTGCGGAGTTCGGCTTGCAGGCGCCCGATCGTCTGGCGGGCCTCGGCCGCCTGCCCGCGCTCCATCGCCGCCAAGGCGCCGAGCAGCGCCAGGGTGGCCACCAGCAGAACCGCGACCGCGCCCGAGGCCACCAGCATCAGCCGCGTGCGCTGGAACGGCTCGCTGGCCAGGTTGATGGGGACTCGCAAGCTCACTGGAGATCCTCCCGGGACTCGAGGTAGCCGAGCAGGCCGGCGTTGAACTGGTGCGGCAGCCCGAACCGCGAGCGCAGCGGGACGCAGGCATCCTGAATCTCCCGCGCCAGCTCCTCATTCAAGACCGGCCCGAGGCCGCAGGTGAAGACCTGCTGGGGCCTGGTCCCGAGCTCGTCTTCCATGTAGGCGAAGGTGGGATAGAGGTGCGAGGCGATCTCCTCGGCGGCGCCGCTCGCGAGCTCGATCGACCGCAGCAGCTTCAGCGCCCCGCCCTCCAGCACCGCCAGCGTCAAGGCCGAGCCGCTCAGTTTCACGAGCAGCGCGACGCCCTCGCGCGGCGTCATCTGGATGGCGCACAGCGCCGAGGTGGTTATCAGGCCCGGATGGAACCCGGCGGCGCGGAACGGCGTCTCGTAGCGCGCCAGGATCTCCATGGGCGCCACCGCCGCCACCACCTCCACCCGCCTGGAGCTGCCGTTCGGCTGGACGAAATAGCTCAAGCTGGCCGCCTCGATATCGAACGGCAGGCCCTTCTTGATCCTGAACCGCACCAGCGCGGCCCGCTGCTGCGGCTCGGCGGGGAAAGCGTCGAAATCCAGCACCGTCACGCGCACGCTCGAATCCGGCAGGATCACGGCGGCGCGCTGGCGCTTCTTCTCGCGGCGCGGGGCCAGGGCTTCGATCTGCGGCGCCAGCGCCTCCATGCGGAGCACGTTGTCCCGGACCGGCGAAGCCGCGATCACGCCCGCCTCCAGAGGCTGGAAGCTGATCTCGGGCTGCTTGCCGATCCGCGCCACCGCCAGGCCCGCCTCGGAAATCTCGAAGGCGTACCGCGGCGGCGGATCGCTCAGCACCTTTCTCAAGAGGACAGGGGAGACCATCTCTAACCTTCGATGAACGTGACCTTGTTGATCTCGCGGAGCGTCGTGACCGCCTGGCGCGCCCTTTCCAGCGCGCACTCCCGCAGAAACGTCATGCCTTCCTCGCGGGCCATGCGCTTGATCTCGGAGGTCGGCCGCTTGTCCAGAATCATCTCGCGGATGCGCTCGCTCAAGTCCAGCAGCTCGGTGATCGCCGTCCGCCCGCGGAAACCGGTGCCGCCGCATTCGAAGCAGCCCGCGCCTTCATAGAAAGCTACCTGGCCCCACTCCGCCGGGTTCAGCCCGCTCTCGACCAGGTAGGACTCCGGGTAGTGCACCGGCCGTCTGCAATGGTCGCAGATGACGCGCACCAGCCGCTGGGCCAGGATGCAGTTCAGCGCCGAGACGAAGTTATAAGGCTCCACGCCCATGTTCAGGAAGCGCCCCAGCACGTCGAAGACGTTGTTGGCGTGGACGGTGGTGAACACCAGGTGGCCGGTGAGCGCGGCGTTGATGGCGATCTGCGCGGTCTCCTGGTCGCGGATCTCGCCCACCATGACCTTGTCCGGGTCGTGGCGCAGGATCGAGCGCAGCCCGCGCGCGAAGGTCAGCCCCTTCTTCTCGTTCACCGGGATCTGCGTGATGCCCCGGATCTGGTACTCCACCGGGTCCTCGATGGTGATGATCTTGTCCTCGTCGTTCTTGATCTCGCTCAGCGCCGCGTACAGCGTGGTGGTCTTGCCCGAGCCGGTCGGCCCCGTCACCAGCACCATGCCGTAAGGCTCCTTGATGTAGCGGCGGAACTTCACCAGGTCGTACTCCGGGAAGCCGACCACGTCCAGGGTGAGCTTGGCGAACTTCTCGCTCATCGACTCCTTGTCGAGCACGCGCAACACCGCGTCCTCGCCGTAGATGGTGGGCATGATCGAGACCCGGAAGTCCACCAGGCGGTTCTTGTAACGCACCCGGAAGCGGCCGTCCTGCGGGACGCGCCGCTCGGCGATGTCGAGCTCACTCATCACCTTGATGCGCGAGACGATGGTCGAGTGCCAGTCCTTGGAGATCGGCGGCATGGCGTAGTGCAGCACGCCGTCGATGCGGTACTTGATGGCCACCTCGGTGTCGCGGGTCTCGATGTGGATGTCGCTGGCGCGCCGCTCCAGCGCGTTGAAGATGGTGGTGTCCACCAGGCGGATCACCGGGGCTATGTCGCTCTCGGCGGCGGTCAGCCGGTCGATCGACAGCGTCTCGTCGGTGCTTTCCTCCTCGGCCACCACGTCCAGCGTGAAGCCCTCGGTCACCTCCTCCAGCACGCGCTGCGACTGCTCGGTCTTCTTGAGCAAATCCGAGATCTGCGACAGCGAGGCCACCCGCACCTTGAGCTTCTTCTGGAGCAGAATAGTCAGCTCGTCGATCAGGTTCAGGTTGCGCGGGTCGGCCAGCGCGATCTCCAGCGTGCCGTTCTCGGCCGCGAGCGGCACGAAGTTGTAGCGGAACATCAGATCGACCGGGACCGTGCGGAACAGCTCGTGGTCGATGCGGACCTCGCGCAGGTCCACGAAGGGGTAGCGGTACCGCTGCGCCAGCGCCTGCGCCTCGGCCGCCTCCTGCACGGGGTCGTTCGGTTTGGTTCGATCGGTTCCCATCCGCCCCTCCTATCCCAAAGTATCCGCCAATGAGAATATCGGCAGATACAGCGCCACCAGCACGAAGGCCACGAAAATGCCCATGAAGACCATGATGAGCGGCTCGATGAGCGACAGCGCGGCGGTCAGGCGCGTGTTGACGTCCTCATCGTACAACTCGGCTACGCTGGAGAGCATGGTCGGCAGCGCGCCGGTGGATTCGCCGACCTCGACCATGTCGACTGCCAGGCCCGGGAAGACCTGCGCCGCGGTCAGCGCGGAGGAGAGCGTTTGCCCCTCCCGGACCAGCTTCTGGGCCTTCTCGAGCGCGGTGCGGAGCAACTGGCTGCCCATCGAGCTGGCGGCCGTCTCGAGCGCCTGCACCAGCGGGATGCCGCCGGTCAGCAGCGTGCTCAGCACCCGCGAGAACTGCGCCACCTGGTACTCGATCCAAACCTCCCCCAGCACGGGCAACCGCCGCTTGAGCGCATCCAGGCGCACCTGCGCCGTCTGGCCCTTAGACCACAGCCGGAACGCGAAGACGGCCGCCGCCACCGCCGCCAGGATCGCCAGGATGTGGCTGCGCGCCGCCGTGCCCACTGCAATCAGGATCTGCGTAATGCGCGGGAGCTGCGCCTGCATGCTCTGGTAAAGCTCGGCGAAGTTCGGCACCACGAACGTGATCAGGAACACAATCAGGCCGAAAACCAGGACCAGCAGCAGGGAGGGGTAGATCAGCGAGAGCACCAGCTTCCTGCGGACCGACAGCGACAGCTTCTGGTAGGCGATGTAGCGGTCCAGCACCTCGGCCAAACTGCCGCTCTTCTCGCCCGCGATGATCGAGCTGACGTAAATGGGCGGGAAGACTCCCTGGTTGCCGAACGCCTCGGAAAGATGCGCGCCGTTGCGAACCTCGTCGCGCACCGTCTGGACGTGCGCGCGGAGTTTGGGGTCGGCCAGGCGGTCGGCCAGCAGGTCGAGGCCCCGGAGGATGGGCAGGCCGGCCCGGACCAGCGTCACGAACTGCTGGTTGAAGATCAGAAAGCGCCCGAGGTTGATCTTCTTCCGCCGGCCCTCGAAGCGCGGGGCGAGCATGGCAACCCCGGTCTTCGGCCGCACCGAGTAGATCAGGAATCCCTGCTGGGCCAGCCGCTCGCGCGCTTCCCCGGCCGAGCCGGCCTCGACCACCTGCTGGTGGATCTCCCCGCGGCTGTCGGCGAACTTGAGCACAAACTCAGGCATGGGAACTCACCGCGGGGGCGCACAGGACCGGCAGAGGAGCGCTCGGGTGCGTGTGGATCATTGCTCTTCAGCCGCCTCCACGATTTCAGCTCCCAGGGGCGGCTGGAAGCGGAACAGGCTGTCCTGGAGCGGGGGGTTGAGCGTCTCCTGATCGAAGCGGAACTCCATTGTCGAGCCGCCGTCGCCGGCTACGATCAACTGCCGGATCTCGAAGCTGGGCGCCACGCGGAATTGCACCCGCGTGAACGGCGCTCGCGCCGAGCTGGGTTCGGCGGCAATCCAGGTGTCGGCGCCCTCCTGGCGCGAGACGAATCTTCGGAAGTCCCGCTGAAAGTCGAGCTTGCCGAGCAGGAAGGCCAGCGGCGCCCGCATGTCCTCGCTTTCCTTCATCTTGCTGCGTTCCACGCGGTTGTTGGCCGGCGTGTACAGGTAGACCATCCGGCCGTCGCTGATGAAGAGCTTGCCGGCCGGCTCGCTGTACTGCCAGCGCATCCGGCCCGGCTTGCGGAGGCAGAGCAGGCCGGCTTCGGTCCGCGGCCCGCGCCGCGGCGACTCGTAGGTCTGCTCGAAGCGTACCGTCAGCGTGGCCGCGCGGTTGTAGCGCTTCTCGACGCCGCGCAGCAGGCTAGCCAGGTCGGGGCCGGCCGCCGTCGCGGGCCCTGCCAGGATCAGCCCGGCGGCGACACATACCCCTGGCGCAAAACGGGTCACATATCGTTGACGCAGACACCCCCCAGACCGTGCAGACGCCAAAGTTGGCCCGCGCCCTGACAAAAACCGGGGCCAGACACCACTTTTCGCCTTCCGAGGTCGTCGAGGCTGAGGGAGTGGCGCAGGCGAAAAGTGGCTGTCTGTACCCGGTTTTTGCATGGAGAACCCTGGCGGTTGTATTCCGATGCGCCCATCCTATATAGTGAAATGTTTGGCTCAGCCCTCGAGTGCCTTCAGTAACCCTCGGGAGAATGTCTCTTCCGCCTGCGCTGTGCGGCCTCTGCGCCGCGGGCGCCAAGTCGCGCGGATAGCGCTCTTCTGAAGATCTCAGTCCTCGACCGCAGGGAGCCAGGATTCCAGGCACGTCCAGGAGGATTTCATGTATCGGCTTGCCCGCACTCTTCGATTGATGCTCGTGCTCGCCGCGCTGGCGGCATTCGCGACCGGCCTGCTGGCACAGGCGCCGGCCGCGGCTCCGGCCGGCACGGACGCCGCGGCCTCAGCGGCGCAAACACAACCGGCGGCCACGCCGGTGGCCGAAACCGCCGCTCCGGCAGCGGAGCACAAGGGCGGCGGCGAGGCCAACCTCGTGCTGCCGGATCTGAGACAGGCGCAGTTTTTGGGCGGCATGAACGGCCACACGCTGCTTCTGGGCGGCCTGGTGGTGAGCGGCCTGGGGATGCTCTTCGGTCTCATCATTTACGTGCGGCTGCGGAAGATGCCGGTGCACAAGGCCATGCGCGAGGTCTCCGAGCTGATCTATGAGACCTGCAAGACCTACCTGACGACGCAGGGCAAGTTCCTGCTGCTGCTGGAGTGCTTCATCGGCAGCATCATCGTCCTCTACTTCGGCTTCCTCTACCAGGGCGGAGTGGGGGCGTTCAAGGTCGCCATCATCGTTCTGTTCAGCCTGGTGGGGATCTCGGGCAGCTTCCTGGTGGCGGCGTTCGGCATGCGCGTGAACACTTTCGCCAACTCGCGCGCGGCCTTTGCGAGCCTGACCGGCAAGGCCTTCCCGTGCTACGAGATTCCGCTGCGGGCGGGCATGAGCATCGGCATGCTGCTGGTCTCGGTCGAGCT
>JBEKLW010000153.1:0-6373 GCA_050008815.1 Bryobacteraceae bacterium | reverse complement strand
TGGAGCTGCGGCGGCCGGTGACCTACATCGACGCCACCAACCTGACGCCGCGCGAGCGGCGGGCCTACATCCGCATGGGCGAGCTCTACGGCTCCGACGTGGAAGCGGTCTTCTTCGACGTCCCGGTGGAGGTCTGCCTGGAGCGGAACCGGCGGCGGGAGCGGGTGGTGCCGGACGAAGCGGTGCTGACGATGGCGGCCAAGCTGCGTCCGCCGGCGGTCGCAGAGGGGTTTACGCGGGTGACGGTGGTGCGGGAGTAGGCCTGCGCCAGAGGCGCATGGCCGCAAGCCAGCCCAGCGCGGGGAGGAAAGCCAGCAGCCCGGTGCCGAGCGCGACGTGCTGTGCCGACATCCCGGCATCCACGAGCCGCCCGGCCAGATAGCAGACCACCGACATCGAGAGGACGTGGGAGGCGAAGTCGGCCGAGAAGACGCGGCCGCGGAAGCGGTCCTCGGTATGGTGTTGGAGCAAAGTGGTGGAGAAGACCCAGCCGATGGAACCGCCGCCGCTGGCGAGGATGACGGACGCGGAGGCGAGCCAGAGCGAGGGGGCCACGGCCAGGCCGAAGTATCCCGCCGCGCCGAGCACGAGTCCGAACAAGATCCCGAGGCGCAGCCGCGGATGACTCTCGCCTACCCAGATGGCGCCGAGGTTCGGGCCGAGCAGGGAGCCGACGCCGCGGGCCGCCATGAGCACGCTCATCGCGAGCATGGCGCCGCGTGCGGGTTCGAGGCCCGCGGCCCGGACCGGGAAGACGCGCTCGCCAAAGATCGGTAGCAGGACCCAGTGGGGCGCCAGCACGCCCAGGCCGGCCTTGGCGAACAAGAGCGCCACGAGCCGCCGGTCGCGAGCCACGTAGCGAAGGCCCTCGGCCATGGGCGAGAAGTCGATCAGGTCGCGCGGGCGCAAGGGCTTGGCGCCCGCCAGATGAGGCTCTTCGAACCGCATGCCGCGCAACAGAGCGGCGGAGCCGAGGAAGGACAGGGAGTTGATCAGGAAGACCGCGTCGGTTCCAAGCAGCGTGGCCAGGGCACCGCCCAGGCCGGAGCCCAGCGCCAGAGCCGTGGACCAGGTGATGGAGGAGAGCGCATTGGCGGCTACGAGTTCCTCGCGGGTGGTGATGCTCGGCAGCACCGCGCTGCGGCCGGGCTCGAAGCAGGCCCACATCACCGTTTCCAGGAACAGGAGGGCGTAGATGAATGTGACCGATTGAACGCGGACCGCCACCGCCATCAAGAGGACAATGACCGCGCGGGTAAGGTCCGCGACAATCATGACGCGCTTGCGGCTGGCGCGGTCGTTCAGGATGCCGGCGCTAGGGGCGACGAGAACCTGCGGGAGCACTTGCAGGACGAAGGCGATGGCGACCGAGCGGGCCGTGCCCGTCAGCTTCAGCAGCAGGGCGTAGATGGCGACGGCGTAGAGCCAGTCGCCCAGTTCGCTGACGAACTGCGCCAGCCAGAGGCGGCGATAGTTGCGGTTGTAGCGGACCAGCCGCCAGTAGACCCGGGCCGACGTCGGGGAAGAACCCATGTCAGCAGGCGGTATACAGCCCCATGCGCTGCTTGACGGTCTCGACGGTGGCGTTGGCGATGGGGGTGACGCGCTCGGCGCCTTCGCGCAAGACGCGGTCCACGTAGCCCGGGTCGGCGGTGATCGCCTGGTAACGCTTCTGCAAGGGCTCCACCCGGCTGACGACCATCTCGGCCACCTGCTTCTTCAGCTCCCCGTAGCGCATGCCGCTGAAGTGATCGCGCATCTCCTCGGGCGTCCACTCGCTGAAGGCCTGGTAGATGTTGAGGAGGTTCTCGACGCCGGGGCTCAAGACCGCGAAATCGACCGCGGGGGCCGAGTCCGTGGTGGCGCGCATGATCTTCTTGCGGATGACGGAGGGCGGGTCGAGCAGGGCGATGGCGTGGCCCGTGCCGGGCTCGGACTTGCTCATCTTCTTGGTCGGGTCGTCCAGGCCCATGATGCGCGCGCCGATAGCGGGCAGCTTCGTCTCGGGCACCACGAAGGTCTCGCCGTAGAGGGAGTTGAAGCGCTGGGCCACGTCGCGCGTGAGCTCGAGATGCTGCGACTGGTCCTCGCCGACGGGGACGATGGCGGCGTTGTAGAGCAGGATGTCGGCGGCCATGAGCACCGGGTACTGCAAGAGCCCGTCGCCCACGGTCTCTTGCTCGGCGGCCTTGACCTTGTACTGGGTCATGCGTTGCAGCCAGCCGACGGGGGTGACGCAGGTGAGCATCCAGGCCAGCTCGGCGTGCGCCGGCACGGAGGACTGCACTATGATGGCGGTCTGCGTCGGGTCGATGCCGGCGGCCAGATAGAGCGCGGCCAGCTCGACGATCTTGGCGCGCAGCTCAGCGGGGTCCTGGTAAAGCGTGACGGCGTGCAGGTCCACGATGCAGAAGATGGCCTGGTAGTCGTACTGGATCTTGACCCAGTTCTGGAGCGCGCCGAGATAGTTGCCGATGTGCAGGTCGCCGGACGGCTGCATTCCGGAGAAGACTCGTGGTTTCATGCTAGTTAGGGCGCTGACCGCGGGGCATCCGGCCTCCGGCCGGGCGACCGCACGTCAAAGAACCATCCTACGAGATGAACGGCACTGACACAAACACAAACCCGCACCCGCTGCTGACGATCGAGAAGCTCGTCTACGGCGGGCAGGGACTGGCGCGGCAGGAGGGCAGGGTCGTGCTGGTGCCGTTCGTGCTGCCGGGCGAGGTGGCGGAGGTCGCCATCGAAAGCCAGCGGCGGGGCGTGCTGGAGGCGCGGCTGTGCGGCGTGGCAACGCCGGCGGCGGGGCGCGCGGAGCCGGCCTGCCCGTTCTACCAGCGCTGCGGCGGGTGCCAGTACCAGCACGCCGAGTACGCCTTCGAGCTCGAGCAGAAGCGCCAGATCCTGCGCGAGGTGTTGCGGCGCGTGGGCAAGATCGAGGCGCCGGAAGAGATCGCGGTCGTCTCGGGCGAGCCCTGGGGCTACCGCAACCGCACGCAGTTCCACCTGGCCAACGGCGAGCTGGGCTACTTCGGGTTCGGCACGCATCACCTGGTGCCGGTGGACCGCTGCCCGATCTCGTCGCCCCGAATCAACGAAACGCTGGGGGTGCTGCGCGACATGGCGGGGGAGCGGCGCTTCCCGCGATTCGTCCGGTCGATCGAAGTGTTCACGAACGAAACGGACGTGCAGGTGAACGTCACCGAGACCGGGCAGCCGGTTTCGAAGCGATTCTTCGAGTGGTGCGCCGAGCGGATCGCCGGCTACGCGGCGGACGCGATCGAGTACGCCGTGGCAGGCGACCTCTACCGCGTGCGGCACCGGTCGTTCTTCCAGGTGAACCGCTTTCTGGCGGAGGGGCTGGCGCGGGCGGCGCTGGAAGGGGCGGAGGGCGACGCTGCCTTGGATCTGTACGCCGGCGTGGGGCTGTTCTCGCTGCCGCTGGCGCGGCGATTTGAGAACCTGACGGCGGTGGAGTCGAGCGGGAGCGCTGCGGGCGACCTGGAGTCCAATGCCGCCAGGGCGGGGGTGAAGCTTGCGGTGCGGCGCCAGCCCGCCGAGGTGTACCTCGACGAGCTGGACAGCACGCCGGACTTCGTCCTGGCCGATCCTCCGCGCGCGGGGCTGGGCAAGCTGGTGGTGCGGAGCCTGCTGCGGCTGAAGCCGCCGCGGCTGACGGTGGTGGCCTGCGACCCGGCGACGCTGGCGCGCGACCTGGCGCTACTCCTCGCCGGGGGGTACCGGCTGGAGGGGCTGACGCTGGTGGACCTGTTCCCGCGGACGTTCCACATCGAGACCATCGCGAGGCTGCGGGCTTAAGATTGCATTATGGTCGCCCGGCCGGCTGCGCTCGCTGACTGCGAGGTCATCTCCCGCATTTACAACCAAGGGATCGAGGACCGCGTAGCGACGTTCGAGACCGAGCCGCGGTCGGCGGGTGACATCCAGGCCTGGTTGGATGGCGTTCACCCGGTTGTAGTGGTGGAAGATGCCGGCGAGGTGATCGCGTTCGCCTCCAGCCGGCCCTATAGCGCCCGGGAGTGCTACCGGGGGATTGCGGACGTCTCGGTCTACGTGGCGCGGAGCGCGCGGGGGCGGGGCGCCGGGCGGCTGGCCCTGGCCGCGCTGATCGAGGCGGCCGGGAAGGCGGGCTACTGGAAGCTGCTGTCGCGGATCTTCGTGGAGAACGCCACCAGCCGGGCGCTCTGCCGGTCGCTGGGCTTCCGCGAGGTGGGCATTTACGAGAAGCACGGGCGCCTGGACGGGGAGTGGCGGGATTGCGTGATCGTGGAGCGGCTGATCCTGGCCAACCTGGGGCGGGGACCGGAGACTATCTCCGCAGGACAGTAGGGGTCCTGCGCCCGGGTGTACAATTAAATCCCGGCCCGTTTCAGCGGCCCATGGCGGAAGCCGTATGCCGTTCGCGTCCATGCCCGCGCTATTGCTGACCCTGAGCACCTACCAGCAGATCAGGCGCGCCCTCCTGGACGACACCTTCGCCGGAATCTATCAACTGGAGTGGTTTGACTGGGCGATCCTGATCCCGTACTTCGTCCTGCTCGGCATCCTTTCGATTTACGGCGTGTACCGGTACGAGATCATCCGGATGTACTTCAAGCACCGCAAGAAGCTTTCGAAGGAGTCCCCGGCGCGCTTCGAAGAGCTTCCACGGGTGACGGTCCAGTTGCCGCTCTACAACGAGCGCTACGTGGTGGAGCGTCTGCTCGGAGAAGTCCTCAAGATTCAATACCCCAGGGAGCTCCTTCAGATCCAGGTGCTGGACGACTCGACCGACGAGACCGCGCCCTTTACCGAGCGGCTGGTCGCGCAGTATCAGGCCGAGGGCCACCCGATCGAGTACCTCCACCGGGGGAACCGCGAGGGTTTCAAGGCCGGCGCGCTTCAGGAAGGGCTGAAGACGGCCACTGGCGAGTTGATTGCGGTCTTCGACGCGGACTTCCTTCCGCCGCCGGACTTCCTGACGCGGACGGTGGACTTCTTCACCGACGCGAAGGTGGGAGTGGTGCAGACGCGCTGGAGTTACGTGAACCGCGACTTCAACGTGCTGACCGAGGTGCAGGCGGTGCTGCTGGACGGGCACTTTGTGCTGGAGCACGGGGCGCGCTGCGGCCGGGGGCTGTTCTTCAACTTCAACGGCACGGCGGGGATCCTGCGGCGGGAGACGATTCTGGACGCGGGCGGGTGGCAGCATGACACCCTGACCGAGGACTGCGATCTGAGCTACCGCGCCCAGCTCAAGGGCTGGAAGTTCGTCTACCTGCCGGGGCTGGACTGCCCGTCGGAGCTGCCGGTGGAGATGTACGCCTTCCAGGTTCAGCAATCGCGCTGGGCGAAGGGGCTGACGCAGGTGGCGCGCAAGCTGCTGCCGGCGATCTTGCGCGCGAAGTTACCCTGGCGGGTGAAGCTGGAGGCGGCCATCCACCTGACGCCGAACATCAGCTACCCCATGATGATGGTGGTCTCAGCGCTGATGCTGCCGGTGATGATCGTGCGGTTCTACATGGGCTGGTTCCAGATGGTGTTCCTGGACCTGCCGCTGATCGTGGCCTCGTTCTGGTCGATCTCGGCGTTTTACGTGATTGCCCAGCGGGAGCTGTTTCCGCGCAACTGGAAGCGAACGCTGTTCCTGCTGCCGGCGCTGCTGGCGGTGGGGGTGGGGCTGACGGTGATCAACACGCGGGCGGTGCTGGAGGCGTTGCTGGGCGTCCGGACGGGATTCGTGCGGACGCCGAAGTACGCGGTCGAGAAGGGCCGCGAGCGGCTGCGGACCGTGAACTACCGGCGGCGCAGCGGCCTGTTGCCGTTCATCGAGATCGCCATCGGCACCTACTTCCTGCTGATGTGCGGGTTCGCGATCGATGTCAACAACTTCTTCTGCCTGCCGTTCCTGGTGCTGTTTGTGGCGGGTTACTATTGGGCCGGCTTCGCCGCGCTGGTCCAGGAATTCCGCGATCGCGTGGCCTACCGGCGGCGGCAGGTGGCGCTGGAAGCCACTGCCCAGTAGCGGACTATCCCCGCAGTTCATTCCGATGCCCTGATTGGCCCGTGAAGAAACCCCTGGCTCTCGAGCCAGCGCCTGGGGCGCGGCTTGCACCACCCGTGGGCGCCGAAAACTACGCTTTATGACGGCAGGAAATCCCGCAGGGCGGAGAAGAACGCCTGGACGAAATCACGGGCGGTGTCGGTGGAGCGTTGGACGTCGTTGCCGGTGACGGGCACGACCACGCGGATGAGCGCGGTGTCAGTGCGGTTGTAGCGGATGGCGTCGGCCACCAAATAGAACTTGGCGGAATACTCGCTGGCGATGACACGCTCGCGCGACTGGTACCAGTAGAGGACCACGCTGCGTTCC
>JBEKLW010000152.1:0-6408 GCA_050008815.1 Bryobacteraceae bacterium | reverse complement strand
GACGTTGCCCCAATTGTGCTGGGCGACACTTCCCCGATTCCCTCCGGGCTCACCGTCAGCGCGCCGGCCACGACGCTCACCACCGCCGGCCAGGCAAGCTATGACGCATTGGTGAACGGAATCTGTGCACGCGCCCGGACGGAGAAATGGAATGTCAGCAATAGATGCCCTGCCTGTCCATAATGGAGGTGCGTATGAGGAACACGGTTAAGCGACTGGTCTTTGCGGCTGCAATGCTCGCGTTGGCTGTCATGTGGGCGGACAACAGACTGCGGCCGCTCGGAGGAGCCGGTAGGAGACTCCCGCCGCCTTCCGAAGTGCTCCAGGGGAGCGGCGTGGAACTCACTCCGGCGGGACTGATCGCAGCGCTGTCAAACGAAAACCCGTTCATCCGTCAGGCGGCTGCGGCGGTGCTCGGCGAACGCAAGATAGAATCCGCCAAACCGGCTCTGATAGCACGATTGAGGGACAAGAACGAGACCACCGACACGCGAATCGCGGCGGCGGGCGCCCTACTTGATATGGGTGACACCACGGGCGAGCCCGTGTTGCTGGACTTGACCGCCGGGTCCGATGCACGCATCGCGGTAGACGCCGCCTGCGTGCTGGCCCAGCACGGCAACGCGGCCGGTTTTGATGCGGTGGTACGAATCGCGAAGACGTCGGCGGATCCGGTGTTCGGACGGCAGATAGCGGCGCACGCGCTGTCGACCTTTGCCAAGTTTCCAGGGAAGCGGAAGGCGGTGGTTGACACGCTTTCATCTCTGCTCGTCAAAGATGCCGATGCCGACGTACGGCTTGTCGCGGCGGCGGAGCTGATGAACTTCCGCGGCGAGGAAGCGGATCGGGCCTTTGCGCGGGCGCTCCACGACAGCGATCCGGTTATCAGGGGAGTCGCCGAGGTGTACCTAGACCGATCCTCGAGGAAATAGGAACGGCGCGGCCTTTTGGGATCCGCGGCAAAGTGAGTGGGTACCGATAGGGGGATCCAGTGCAATCACGGCGCGGTCTTGACAAAGCGGCTTGCCGGAGAGCGACAGTAGCGCGCGTCGCCCGGCGGTATTTCGCGCAGGCGGCATTCCTCAGCCTGGCTCTCCCGCTTTCGGCGTTTGCGCAAGGCGACGTGCAACTGAACCAGAACTGCACCGTGAGCATACTCAACCGCAACATGCAGGTCGGGGAGGACGGGAGCTGGGTCCTGCCCAACGTCCCGGCCAACTTTGGACCGGTGCGTGCGCGCGGCCGGTGATGCGACGCCAAAGCGCCCGTACCTGGCGCCTTCCCGGAGGCGGGGCCTCCCCTCGCGCCAAATCGCGGGCCAGGACGCGGCGAGCAGCGCACTTGGCCAGATGGCGCTCGAGTGCCGGGCGCTGCTCCTCGGGCAGAGCGCCGGCCGAAAACGCCTGAAGACGCATCGGCGAGGGGTACGGAGATGGCGCGCGCGTGGGCCGGCCTTCGTGCGCCTTGTGGCATCGCTTGATGCTTTGCGGCCCTCTCACCGCGCCTCGCAACGGTCGTGGTGAGAAAAGCGGGCTATAATTCACCTGGAACCACTGGGAGGCATCCCGGGTTTGGGGAGGACGAAATGAGCAAGCCCCGGAAGATCGAGAGGATTCTCAAGAGCACGCCCACTATCGAGGGTGCCGGCGTCCATCTGAAGAGAGCGTTTGGGTTTCATGATGTTCCTCTGCTGGATCCGTTCCTGCTCCTGGATGATTTCCACTCGGACACGCCCGCTCACTATTTGCGGGGGTTCCCCTGGCACCCGCACCGCGGCATCGAGACGATCACCTATGTCTTTCAGGGCAGCGTCGAACATGGCGACAGCATGGGAAACCGGGGGACCATCCACTCTGGCGACGTGCAATGGATGACCGCCGGCAGCGGCATCGTCCACCAGGAAATGCCCAAAGGCCGGGAGGACGGATTGATGTGGGGCGTCCAGCTCTGGGCGAATCTGCCCGCCTCCAACAAGATGATGGACCCGCGCTACCGGGATGTCGGGAGCAGCGACATTCCGGAGGTCACCCTGGACGGCGGCGTCAAAGTGAAGATCATCTGCGGGGAATTTAAGGGGGAAAAGGGCCCGGTGCGGGGCATTGTGATCGACCCCGAGTACCTGGACATCACGGTCCCGCCGCACACTCCCGTGACGCTTCCCGTAAAGCCGGGCCACCGCGTTTTCGCGTATGTGGTCGATGGAGGAGCGTACTTCGAGCGCGAGCGCGACGCCTGGGCCTACGACGTGGACGGCGCCAACTATTTTGACTTCAAGCGGGATTGCCTCATCGGTCCCGAGAGCGCCGTCCTCTTCGAAGACGGCGACGAAGTGGCGATCTCGACCGAGGAAGGGCCGGTGCGGTTCCTGCTTCTGGCCGGGAAACCGCTTCGGGAGCCCGTGGCGTGGCAGGGTCCCATCGTGATGAACACCCGCCAGGAACTGCGCCAGGCGTTTCAGGAATACCAAAGCGGCACGTTCATCAAGCCCCGTCAGCGCTAGTGCGGACGCTTCACGAGTGACCTGCTGCGGCAGAAGGCGTGTTAGAGGATAGCGCTAGGCGCGGCGGAACTTGCGCCAAGCAAGGCTGACAGCGACCAAGCCGGCTCCGAGAAGCCCCGCGGTCGCCGGCTCGGGCACGTTGTTGGGCAGGTTGGGTGAGCCCGTCGAGCTGACAACAAGCTGTGTGCCGTTCACGGGTATCGTCCCCGCGCCGTTGTAGAAGCGGACGGCCCCGACGGTGCCGAAAATGTTCTCGGCGCCGACGGTGAGAAAACCACCGTTTCCAGCCCCGACCGCCCCGTACGCAAACGAGATGTCCTCGAGGCCGGTCCCAGCTCCGGAGTTGAGACCGAGCCAAACCTCGAATGAGTTTGTTGTGCTATCAGAGAAGTTCGGTACGAGATACCAATCCACAACAAGCCAGCTCGAGGATCCGTTGGTCAGTGTAGCGGCACGGACGCCGCTATCGACGCCGCCCGCGGAGGGGTTCAGATCCGTCCAGAAGGGGGCGATCACGCCATTGGGTACGCCCGGGTTCGGGAGATTCTGATTGACGTTGGTAGCCGCGCTGTCGCCTCCGACCGTGATATATCCGTTCGACCCCACGTTGATACTTGTGAACTGCACCCCCCCAAAGAGGAAGCCCGGAACGACAAAGCTCGTACTCGTGTCGTCGCCAACTCCCGCGATCGGCGGTACGCCGAAAGTACTCAACGGCAAGTAGCTCCCGTTGGGCGACGGGCCGGGCGCAATTGTAATGGTGCCGGCGGACAGCAAACTTGCCGCAGGGAGCACCGCCAGGAGAAGAGCAAACGCAACCAATTGCCTCATTCTTGAGAATCTATCATATTCCGTTGGATTTGGTCAACCCTATTGAGACTGGAGTGCTTAGAGCGCCATCAAAGGCCTAGCCCAACTTCCGCAGTTGGAACCGTAAGTAGTTGTGTTTACAGCGCCGATAGAGGCAAATCTTCACGACACGGGCTAGCGCGGCCGGCAGGTTCAGTCCGAGTCGCTGCAAGAAGATGGCCTGGTGTTGGGTGGGCCGGCTGACACATCGCTCGCGGATCGTCACGCCGGCGCCAGTGGGCAGCGCGACTTCGACACGCGCTACCTTCGAGAGTTCCTCGAAGACCTTGCGCGGCTCATCGCCGACTTGCAGTCCGGCCGGTGGTGCCGCGACTAACCGCATTGCGCCAGCGGGTTAGCCGCCGCCGAAAGCACCTATGCTACATTGAGGCTAGCGACCGCCCACGCATCCGGAGAGATGGCCGAGTGGTTGAAGGCGCACGCTTGGAAAGCGTGTATAGGGGAAACTCTATCGAGGGTTCGAATCCCTCTCTCTCCGCCAGCAGCATTTTCCAATAGGTGGGCCTCAAACGGGCGGGCGGACTCGCTGCGGCTCGGATGGGTCGTGCCGTCTCTTCGCCGCGCCCATTGCGTCCTTGAAGCCGACTTCCACCTCTCAGAGCGACGCCACTGCCGCGCGGGCCCTAATTCTGCGGGTCAAAATCAAAGACGCCGCGGTCTTGCGAGTACCGGGCACCGCAGGAACACGTAATCTCGTTGCCGGTACGGCGCAACGCGGTGGAGCGGCAGCGCAAACACATCAGCCGCGCAAGGACCGCCTCGGGAAGCGGCGCCGGCGAGGTCGGCTTCTCGCGCGGCTGTGACAGTTTCGTGTAAAGACCGCTGGAAAGTAGGCTTTGAGCGGCGAACGCCAAGGTTTCACGCAGCGAATACGCGGGCCTGTGGATCACGTCCGCGAAATTGAGCTTTGAGTCGCCGCGCAGTGAATCCCGTAGCACGAGCTCGGTCAAGGTCTCACTGGGAAACTCGCATTCAAGTTCTTCGGAAAGGCAGTATATGGAAGTATTCAGATACTCGTGCCGGGCCTCGCTCCACGCTCCCAGGGCTGCGTCATGCTCCGCATGAAACAGCGGACCAAAGAGTTGGGGAAGATCGTTGCGGTAGAACCTCAAGACGGTGCCGCGCGCTTCGACCAGCCAGGCGTGAAACGACCAGGCATGCATCAGCTCCCGGTACCGTGATGGAAATTCCAGGTAGACCCGCCGCGAACAGCGCTTGACCTCGGCTATGAAGCACTGCGGATCAGTCAGGTGCTCGATAATGTGGGATGCAAAAATGAGATCGCAGCCGCCGTCTGGCACGGGCATGGCATGCGCATCCGCCTTGATGACCGGGACACCGGGAAACCGCATCGGTTGATTGCGGTGCAGACCGTGGTCGAACGGATACTTCTCTATGACGAGATCGGCTCGCCAAAAGGGGCGATGACCACTTCCGATATCGATGACAAAATCGCCGCTGCGGACTTCAATTCCGCGTAGGACCTGGTCGCGTCTCATTTTCGTCGCACCTGAGTGATCTTTAGTTCACAGGCTACCAGGACGGTCTCCGGCTCAGCTATGCAGGCCCAAGCGCGAACCGCAGCCGGCGGGTCCTGTACCGCGGGCAAGCAGTCGAATTCAATCCTCCACGACGTGGGTTTCGAATTCCTTGCGACACTCCGCCCAACGCGCATGGTCGAACTTGCCTTCGGGCGAGAGGCAGCCGGCGGCGGCATAGGCCATGGCCAGCGTGTGGTGGGTATTGTCGTGCGCAAACAGACCCTGGCGGCCGAATGTCAGCACGCCATCGATTTCACGAAGCCACCGGTCCAGCCTGGAAAAGCACTCCTCGTAGCCCCGGCGGTATACCGGATAAGCATGACGCAGGCGGCGCGTAACAACTCGCGAGACCGGGGCGGGCGCCGGGAGGCCGGCGCGGCCCAGCCAATCGCAGAGGCGGTGGCCCAGTTCTTCGTCGCTCATCTCCCACTCCGGGCGGCCGGGGTCGGATGGAAGCTCCGCGCAAAGAACAGTCCGCCCGCGCGGTTCGAATGAGGCACTGAAGTTCTTCGGCTCCGAAAGGCGCGAGATCGGGATCGACATCTCCGGGAAATAGTAGGCGTCATAGGCGCTGAATTGATCCTGACCCAACACCAGGTAAATCAGAATCATCCCCCGGAAGGAGATACTCGAAGCTGCTTCGAGTACATCCTGCGGGGCTTCGGGACGCATGCCCTGCACCAGGAGGTCGATCGGTATCGTCGACCAGACGGTTCGAGTCGGGACCTCGAACTCCTGGCCGCCGAGCTGATAGCGTACTGCTCTGACTCCGCTGCCATCTCGTTCAATCGCCGTGAAACGAGCCCCGAACTTGAAATCCGCTCCCGCCGCCCGGGCCGCCTCATACAGGCATTGTGAAATCTGGCCGTAGCCGCGGCGGGGGTAATAGAACCGGCCTGCCCCCGGCGGCTTGAGCCCGGGAATCTGTTTGGCGACTTTGCGCAGGATCTTCCCGATGGAACTGCCGGAGACACGTCTCTGTGCGGCCGTGGGCGCCAGTTCCTCGGGATCGACTCCCCAAAGTTTTCTGGCGTACGGAAAGTAAAACTCCCGGCAGATGGTCTGGCCGAGACCGCGCTCCAGCACGGTGGCAAAGGTTTCGGGCCCGGAGGGAGCGCGCCTCACAGCTTTTCGGACCGTGTCCGCAAGGATGCGCAGCGCAAAGGTCTTTGGAAGTCGAAAGAACAGATCCATCGGCTGCAACGGAAAATGGATCCATCGCCCCTGCAGACGGATTCTCCCATGCCGCGTTTGATACAGAAGGTCCTTCCCTAGCAGTTGACGCAAGTCCTGCATGATCTCAGGGGGAACGACTGGGTGGAGCCGATGGCTGCCGAAGTCGCAGTAGACGCCATCCAACTCGAAGCTCCCTGCATTACCTCCAACGCCATCCCGCTGTTCGAGCACTGTGACGCTGGCCAGCCCCTTTTTGACTAGCTGGTACGCCGCACCGACACCCGACGGACCGGCCCCGAGAATCACAACATGTTGTGCGGC
>JBEKLW010000151.1:0-6419 GCA_050008815.1 Bryobacteraceae bacterium | reverse complement strand
GATCCGTTCTCGGGACTATACTTCGGATACCTTCGGCGCCAGGGATCGGCGTTGGGGAGAATTCACAACTGTCCGGCTCGTCAGGGCGCGGTTCCATCGGCTCAAGGGTGCCGCCGTGGGCTTCGCGCGAAACCACATGAGTGGCAGCGGTCTTGAAGGCGCAGAGCACGTCCGTCAGTGTCTCTGCCGGGCGCGGAGTTCTCTCCACCGGCGACCCTGGTTGGCCGGCCTCGGCCAGAATCGGCTGCAGAAGCCGCAGAATCTTTCGGGCGCCCCGCTCGATATCTTGCCCCCGCAGGAACGAGTCTGGGAGTGAAGCACAGCCAGGCAGAATCTCCAGGTAGATCCACAGGGCAAAACTCAGCGCGTGCCTGCGCCAGTGCGGAGAACCATCGACTGGAAGGTCGTCGTTGGGTTCCCCATGCAGAAGGCTCCAGCGGCGGCCGGCAGGGGCACAACTGCTCAGTGCGAGCCAGGCGGCAAACTCGTCTTCCCCCAAAATCTCCACTTCTCCGAGCATGGGAAAAATCCGTCGGAGGCGGACGTATCGTTTCCAAAAGGTCTCGAGAAACTCGTACTCTGCCTCAACCGGCAAATTGCGGTGGAGGATCAGCGTGGAGTCGATATCACTCAGCGCGGGAATCCACTCGCCTTCCACCAGACCGTGCCGAAGGTAGACACTGCGGATCTCGGGCCGCCTCTGGAAAGTCCGCACGAACAGCCGAATGGCGGCGCCATAGGGGATACGGTTGCAGAGCCGGAATGGCCAATAGGGATTCGTCTGAAGAACCACGGTCCGAACCAGGCGTGTGAGCCTCCCCGGCATGCGTTACTTCCGCTCGCCGCTCTGGTAGCGCCGTAGCACATCGGCGGCGCCGGCGTCATCCACCATCCGGCCGTGTTCCAACCGAATGGCACGATCGCACAGCTCCGCGATAATGGTCGGGTCGTGACTCACCAGGAGCAGTGTGCACCCGTGCGCCACGAATTCGGCGATCTTCCGCCGGCACTTCGCACGGAAGGATGCATCGCCGACCGACAGGGCTTCGTCGATCAGCAGGATCTCCGGCTCCAGGTGCGCGGCCACGGAGAAGGCGAGCCGCATACGCATCCCTCCCGAGTACAGCTTGACGGGGTTGTCGATGAACGGCTCGATCTCAGAGAACGCCACGATCTCGTCGAACTTCTTCCGAATTCTGTCTCTCGACATCCCGAGAATCGCGCCGTTGAAATACACGTTCTGACGCCCGGTGAGTTCGGGGTGAAAGCCCGTGCCGACTTCGAGTAGAGGCGCCACATGCCCCCGGATCTCCGCGCTGCCCAGCGTGGGCGCGGTAACGCGCGAGAGGATCTTTAGCAGGACGGACTTGCCGGCGCCGTTCGGCCCCAGCACGGCCAGCGCCACGCCGGGCTCGCATTCGAAGGAGACGTCCCGCAGTGCCCAGAACGCGTCGTCTGCCGCACCGCCGCTACGAACCGCGGATGCGCTTACCTGTTCCTGGGAACGCGCGAACAGCCGCCAGGGGGAGCGCGCGAAGCGCTCGATTGCCTCGTGCAGACCACGCCCCGGGTTCCGGTGGCCGAGGTGGAACCTCTTGCTGAGACCCTGTGCACGGACGCTGTAGCGGCTCACGTGTCCCCCACGTCAGCCAGCGTCCGTTCGTGCCGCCGGAAGTACACGAGGCCGGAGACGAGCACCAGCATCCCCACCGCCAAGGAGGCCGCGATCTGAGCGGCGGAAATCCCCGGACCGATGCCGAACAACGCATAGCGCAAGCATTCGATCACCGCCACCATCGGATTCAAACTGTAGAACAGCCGCCAGGACTCGGAAATCATCCCGGCGGGATAGGCAACGGGAGTGAGGAAGAAAAGCAGTTGCGTGCCGAAGGGAAGCGCGTGCGCAATGTCGCGGTGAAACAGGTTCAGTACCGATAGCCAGATTCCCGCGCCGAGAGCCGTTGTGATCAGCAGCACGAGGGCGACTGGCAGCAGCAGAATGCCAGGGCCGGGAACGGAGCCGTAGTAGAACATCAGGACCGCAAGCACCGCGCTCGCCACGAAAAGGTCAATCAGTCCACCGGCCGCCGTGGCCAGCGGCAGCAGCAGCCGCGGGAAGTAAGCCTTGGACAGCAACCCGGTGCCCACCATGCAGATGCTCGACTTCGTCAGGACGTGAGTGAAATACAGCCAGGGCACCAGCCCGCTGCAGGAGAACAAGGGGTAGGGAACACCACCCGCCGCTGCGCCCATCCACCGCCCTGCCACCAGGCTCAACACCACCGTCGTCAGCACCGGCTGTAGCACGACCCAACCCACTCCAACGGCCGCCTGTGCATAGCGGATGTTGATCTCCCTCCATACGAGGGCATGCAGCACTTCGCGGTAGGCCCATAGTTCGCGAACATTCAACAGCGGCGCCTGGGAATCGGCCCGGATGACGATACTACGGTGCGCCTCAGGGCATGCGGCGGCGCACGCGGAGCCGGAGGATTCGACGTGTTCCTCCGCCTCGCTCGGCGTGCCACCGGGACGGACTTCATGCTGCCGAGGCTCTTTTTGGTTTTTGATTTCACCAAGCTACCAACGCCCGCGAATCGTTGTCAACGCGCGGCGCGTCGGTCGGCGTGCCGCATCTCGTCCAGCCAAGCCGCGGCACGGCGGGGTTTCGGATCGAGAGGCGGCAGCCGTGCCGGAGCAAGCTACTCGGCGTGCGCCAACACCATCCGGTCGGAAAGCTCGTTAAAGGTCAGCAGCTCTCCCCTCGCGCTGAGCCTGTCCAGAAGACGCGGATAGCTGTCCAGCCAACGATCCGCGTAGCAGTCATGGACACAGAATGCAAGAACCGGACCAGTGCGCGCTCGGCCCAGAGCACGCCCTTCCCATTCCGTGTAGTCGAGCCGCTGGGTGTGCAGATCGAAATCGTCGAAAGCAATGGGAATCCTGCAAATCCCGTTGCGAAGCACCGGCCGTTGGATTCCCATGCTCCTGGCCGAACTGGCCAGCCACTCGAAATTGTGGTGGCAGAGGCATTCATCCTTCAGTTCATCCGTGACCACGGACTGCGGCGCGCGATACCCCTTCAGCCGATAGTCGACCGTCCTGCACCGGTGCAATTGCGGAGTATCCAACGCATGATCGTACGAGTGAAAAGCCAGACAATGTCCGTCCCCGGCGATTCTCTGCCGTACCTCCTCGAGAAAACAACCCACCACGTTGTAAGTGGACCGGGCCCCAGCGCAACGTTCCATGGCCAGGATCCGGTCCAGACGGCCCTCGAAGACCGAGTCCGGAGTGCCGGATAGCACGGGATCGATTCCGGCGTGCCCAAGACCGCGCTCAGTGTCATGGCCGATGCAGACGATGTTCTCCAAGGCGCGAAGTTCTCCGGTCGCCTCACGGAGAGGGGCGAACCTCCCCCGGTTCGCGGCGACGTCCAGCACCCATGTGTCTCCCTCCGCCTTCACCGAGAAGAGCCGCTGTACCGCCCGGTCGCATACCCTCTCGAACAGTTCCTTCTGCACAACACGCTTGCGGTCCGTGTTCCGCATCGCCAGGGCGGAATTCGGAAAGTGAACCCTGGCGGCACCGCGCTCCCACGCGAAGCTCAGAATGGCGTTCAGGAGCATGTCATTCCACCCGGCGAAGAGCTTCTCGACGTGGGTCTTGAACTCGCGTCTGCGCCCGATTCTCTGCACCACATCGGAGAAGCGGACCGTGCTGTACAGCTCTTCTCCGGCCAGAATGAGATTCGCGGTGGCAATCTGGCCTGCCATGCCCAACTGCTGCTGGTGCCACACGATGTCATCGTCAAAGAACAGACTGGCTGGGAATCCTACTAACAGCGCAGGGTCCGCATAGAGCTGAACCTGATACATTGCCGAAGGATCGGTGAAGCCATACATCCGGGACGCTAGCTTGAATCCGTCCGGCCCGCTTCTGTGCAGGTAGAGGATCCTGTGGGGAAAGGTCGCGGCTCTCCGGAACCCGAGCTGAACCAGTTGATCGCAGGTTTCGCGGTCGCAGTCGCGATACCGGTACCTCGGCCGGAGGAGCAACTCACTCCCCGGGCAGCCGCCATCCGCTTCGGATGTCATATCCCTCGGCCTCCTTGCGGGCACGGTCGGCGTCGTCCGTGTACAACGCCTGCTGGAGATAGCCCGACGTGCGCTCCTGGAGCATGCGTTCCATCTCCTCGGCCGTCACTCCGTGCTTGCGCCAGATCGCGCGCAGTTCCGCGATCTGCTCGTCGAGCGGCACGTGCGTCGTCAGCCGATACCCCTCGCGATGGTCGCGATAGTAGTACAGGCATTCCTCGACGGCCTGGAAGCGACAGCCGCTCTCGGCCATCGACCAGGGAAAATCGTAGTCGTCGGCGCCGTGCGGACCTCGGTTCTCGTCCATGCCGCCAATGGCCAACGCGGAAGCGACCTTCCAGCAGTGCAGGTGCTTCACCGGTCCGCGACGCTTGAAATCCTCGAGCGTGAAAGAAGCACTGGCGGGGTAAATGCCGCTGATCGGCTCCCCGGACGCCCCGATGATCTGGCGGGAGGAGTGGAAGAAGTCCACCTCCGGGAAGCGCAGGATATACTGCTCCAGCACCTCGATCGCGTTGTCGGCCAGCAGATCATCACTAAGCAAGTGGCAGACGTAGGGGGTCCGGGCCGCGCGCATACCCTCGTTCAGGGCTTTGGTGAATCCCCGGGAAGGTTGTCGTACCAGGAGGAATCTGTCGTCGCCGAGGTCGTTCAACAGTCCGCCCGCCTGCGAGGCTGAGGACGCATCGTCGTCGTCCACGATGACCAGCGCTCGCCACCTTGGAGAACTCTGCCGGACGATGGATTCCAGCGCCTCCCGCAGGAACCCGGGATGGGCCCTCCGGCACGCGGTCAGCACCGTAATCAGGCGAAGTTCCGTTGCGGTCGTCATGCCATCCCGGCCGTGTCTTGTCGCGCCCGAATCATAAGGATATACCACGGCCGACATCCCCACTCCTCGCCGCTCGCAACGCTGGTTGCCACTCCACACGCCGCTCGGGTTATCATCGTCAGGTACCGGAAACGTATGCGCGTCTTGGTCGTCTACGATGTTGAGGGCTGGGCATACTATCACCACGCTTGCGCCCTTCGGCAAAATGCTCCGCCGGATATCGGGGTTCACATCTGTGCCGTGGATGCGGTCTCATGGGAGCAGGCCGCCGACTACGACCTCCTGTTCTGGATGCCATACCGGAATGTGGCCTTGGCCCGGGCGGAGGTCCAGAGCCGCGGGCTTCGGCTTCCCCTGGTGGTTTCCTACACCTACGGACCTTATCAAGACGAGGAACGCTGGCTCCGCACGCTGGATTCCGCGGATTTCGCCATCGTCAATAGCGTCTACCGTTGGCAACTCGGAGGAGCGGTGCCCCGGACCTGCGCTATCGCCAACGGCGTCGACGAGGCGATCTTCCGGACGGAGGCGCCCATCACGGAGCGGCCGCACCGGTGCCTCTGGGTCGGATCGATCTTAGCCGCGGAGGTCAAGAGCTACCAATCCGTCATCCTGCCTCTGCAAGAGGAACTGCAGCCGCGCGGATTCGAATGCGACTTCCGGCTGGTAGACAGCTTCGCTGCGCCGCTGCGGCTGCACGAGATGGCTTGTTGGTACAACTCTGGATCTTACATCTTGTGCGCTTCAGTGGAGGAAGGCACGCCCAACCCCATTCTGGAGGGCATGAGCTGCGGTTGTGTGGCCGTTTCCACTCTGGTGGGCAACCTCCGTGAGTTTGGGCGCGACGGGGAGAACTGCCTGATCGCGGAACGCAGCGTTGCGAGCTTTGTCGAGAAACTTGAGTTTGCGCGAGAGAAGCGGCGGAGGCTTTCCGAAAGTGGCCTGGCGACCATGAAGAAATGCGGCTTTGCCTGGCGGGAGAGATCGCAGTACTACTACCAGGTTTGGCGGCGTGTGATCCGTGACGGGGCGCACACAGTGCGGCCGTTCCGGTACGACGAGACCAATTGGCAGGACATCTGACGGCCATCGTCAGCGCACAGGCGCGGGGAGGATTGGCGGGATGGAGACGAGACCGTTCTTGGCGGACACCACGGTGTTTGTCACGACCATCGGGGACGAGGTCAACTTCGAAGACTGCCTGGCCCATCTGGACCGCCAGACGACGCGTTTCGTCCTCGAGATCATCGATCGCGTTGCGCCCATGTCGGCGGCCCTCCAGGAGATGCTCGAGCGGTGCAGGACACCGTACTACGTCCAGGTGGACGAGGATATGATTCTTTGTCCGGAGGCGATCCAGCAACTGGAATATTCCATCCGCGACGCGCCCGCCAATACTGCCCTGGTTTGCGCGCCTCTCTGGGATTGTGATTGTGAACGGCCGATTCACGGCGTGAAGATTTACCGGCACGCCATTGCGAAGCAGTTTC
>JBEKLW010000150.1:0-6435 GCA_050008815.1 Bryobacteraceae bacterium | reverse complement strand
GACCGCCCCATCGCGCGGGACCCGGGGCCCCCATTCCTGCCCATGAAGAGCGTGACCAGACCCGCACGGAGTACCCGCAGCTCTCGGTGCCGCAGTTGTTCGAGCGGCAAGTCCAACGGGACCCGGAGGCGGTGGCCCTGATCTGTCGAGACGTTCGGGTGAGCTACCGGGACCTGAACCGCAGAGCCAATCGGCTTGCGCGCCATTTGCTCCGGCTGGGCGTCGGGCCTGAGGTCCGAGTGGGCATCGCGGCGGAGCGCTCGGTGGAGATGATCGTAGGGCTGCTCGGGACCCTGAAAGCCGGCGGGGCTTACGTCCCGCTCGACCCTGGCAATCCCCCCCATCGGCTGGCCTTCCTGCTCGAGGACGCCGGTGTCCGGGTGCTGGCTGCGCAGTCGCACCTGATGGCTCGGTTGCCCGCCTCGGGCTCCGCGACTGTTCTGCTGGACCGTCCGTACGAATCAGACTCGGCGGAGGACCCCGGTAATCCGCCGGCTCGGACCACGCTGGACAACCTGGCCTACGTGATGTATACATCCGGTTCCACAGGGGCGCCGAAGGGCGTGGAGATCGTGCATCGCGGCATTGTGCGGCTGCTGTTTGGGACCGATTTCGTCACTCTGGACGAAAACCAGGTCTTTCTGGGGCTGGCGCCGTTTTCTTTCGATGCGTCCACTTTCGAGATTTGGGGGGCGCTGTTGCATGGAGCGACGTGCGTTCTTTATGCCGACACCGTCCCCACGCCGCATGAGCTCGGTGCTGTCCTCCGGGACCACAAGGTCACGACCCTGTGGCTCACGGCATCGCTGTTCAACGTCATCGTCGATGACGCTCCCGAGATTCTGAGCCCGGTGCGCCAGTTGCTCGTCGGGGGAGAAGCGCTATCGGTCCCGCGCGTGCGTCGTGCCCTGGACCTGCTGCCCAACACCCAGATCATCAATGGCTACGGGCCCACAGAGAATACGACTTTCACCTGCTGCTACCGCATTCCCCACGAGTGGGAGAGCACCCCTTCTTCGATTCCTCTCGGCCGTCCCATAGCGAACACACAGGTCTACATTCTCGACAGCAGCCTGCAACCTGTGCCTGCTGGAACGCGCGGCGAGATCTGCATCGGCGGCGACGGCCTGGCGCGGGGTTACCTGAACCGGCCGGACTTGACCGCCCAGGCTTTCATTCGCAACCCCTTCGGAAGAGGGCGCCTCTACAAGACAGGGGACGAGGCCCGTTATCTGCCGGATGGAAACATCGAGTTTCTGGGCAGAAGCGACAGCCAGGTAAAAATCCGCGGGCACCGCGTCGAGCTGGGCGAAGTGGAGGCGGCTTTGGAGAGTGACCCGCGCATCAAGCAAGCAGCCGTTACGGCCTACGAGTGCGCACCGGGGGACCGGCGACTCGCTGCTTACCTGGTCTGGCGGGGCGCTGGCGGCGCTGCGGTGGCGCAAGTGCGCCGCTCTCTCGAAGAGCAGTTGCCGCAGTACATGATTCCATCGTGGTTTCAGGTTCTGGACGCGTTGCCGCTGAATGCGAACGGAAAAGTGGACCGCCGCGCGCTTCCTTTCCCCGAACCGCGACTCGCGGCTCCTCCCTTCGACAGGACAGAAACACGTCCGCTCTCATTTGCCCAGGAGAGGCTGTGGTTTCTGGAGCAGTTCCATCGCGGAACCTCAGCCTACAACATTTGCCGTTGCGTGCGGCTCAGAGGCCATCTGAACCGCGCAGCCCTGGCGGAGGCGCTCCGCAGGGTCGTGGAGCGCCACCACGTGTTGCGCACCACCTTCCGCGAGGAGGAGGGTATTCCCTCACAAGTGGTGGCCCCCCAAGCCGCATGTCCTCTCGAAGAAACAGACCTCAGCCGGAAACCCGGCGATTGGCACAACCTGTTGCGCCGGGACGCCCGCAAGCCTTTCGACCTGGCCCGTGATCCCATGTTGCGCGCCTTGCTGCTGCGCGCTTCCGAAGAGGAGCACATTCTTCTCATCACCGTGCACCACATTGCCGTGGATGGCTGGTCGCTCGGGATCCTGTTCGGCGAACTGGGTGAACTGTACAACTCCTTTGTGGAAGGGCGCGAGCCGCATCTGCCATCACTACCCATGCAGTACGCGGATTTCGCCGCGTGGCAACGGGGATCGCTCCAGGGCGAGGAGTTGGCCAGGCAACTGGCCTACTGGAAGCGCCGGCTGGCTGCTGCACCCGTGTTGGAACTGCCTCTCGACCACGAGCGCCCGCCCGTGCAGACGTTTCGGGGCGGGCTGGAGCGGGCGCAGTTGGGCCAGAAGCTGACAGCGGCGCTGCGGGAA
Source organism: Bryobacteraceae bacterium (assembly GCA_050008815.1). GTDB lineage: Bacteria > Acidobacteriota > Terriglobia > Bryobacterales > Bryobacteraceae > JBEKLJ01. The sequence continues at coordinate 4,132 of JBEKLW010000150.1, read as the reverse complement.
TTATCCCAGGAGGAGCAGGCCACGCTGTTCATGACGCTGCTGGCGGGCTTCAGCGCCCTGCTGCACCAGTACACCGGACAGGAAGACATCGTGGTGGGGACGCCGGTGGCGAACCGCACACGCGTGGAGACGGAGAAACTGATTGGCTTCTTCGTGAACACTCTCGTCCTGCGTGTTCACGCACGCGCGGAGACGACGTTCCGGGGGCTGCTGGGAAGCGTGCGGGAAGCGGCGCTAGATGCCTACGAGCATCAGGAGGCGCCCTTCGAGAGACTGGTGGAGGTCCTGAGCCGGGGACGCAGCCTGAATCGCACGCCGCTGTTTCAGGTGCTATTTTCGTTCCAGAACACGCCGCCCGAGGAGTTGGCCCTCGGAGATTTGGAGGCGCAATGGATGGAAATCGAAATCGGGACGGCGAAGTTCGATCTGACAGTCTCAATGCGAGACCGCGGCGACGATCTCGAGGTGGAGGCAGAGTACAACGCAGACTTGTTTGAGCCCGAGACCATTCGCGGGCTGCTGGAGCATTACAAAACGCTGCTCGGGATCGCGGCAGCGAACCCGGATCAGCCGATGGCCGCCCTGCCCGAACGGGCCCGCATCGGACCAGCCACAGCCGCCAAACCGCGCGTCGCACCGTCTTCGCGGCCACCCCAGGTGGAACAAGGTGCCGGCCAGGAGCAGCGCGACATGATGGAAGCGCGGCTGATGCGGCTTTGGGAAGATCTCTTGGGTATCCGGCCTGACAGCCTGCGGGATGACTTCTTCGATCTGGGGGGACACTCCCTTCTCGCCGTCAGGCTCCTGGCTCGTATTCAGAAGGAGTTTGGCAGGAAGATTACACTGGCCGAGTTCTTTCAGCAGCCGACCTTGGCGGGCCTGGCAGCCGCTCTCCGCAGTGGTTCTGCCGGGTCACAGCCCCGAGTGGTTGTGATTCAACAAGGCAGTTCACGTCCTCCCTTCTTCTGCGTGGACCCGAGGCCGATGTACCGGCGCCTGGCCGGGCTGCTCGGATCGGATCAGCCGTTTCTGGGTTCCTGCCTCCCGAGTCCCGACAAACTCCCGGTGCCCTGCACCTTGGAGGATTTGGCTGCGCCGTGCGTTGAGGTGATACGTGAGGCGCAGCCGGAGGGGCCCTATTACCTTGGTGGCTGGTCAGTCGGCGCGGCGCTCGCCTACGAGGTAGCGCAGCAACTCCGGGCGCGGGGGCACAAAGTTGGCCTGCTGGTCCTCTTCGACGGGGTCAATCCGGCCTTCCTCCAGGAGATGTCCACGCCGGTCGCTCGCACCTGGCGTTTTGCTCAGGAGCTCCGGTTCCACCTCACGAGCCTGCTTGCAGGTGGACCTAGGAGTGCGCCTGCTTACATCACCGAGCGCTGCACGAGCCTCCACATGTCGGCCCGGATGCGCATCTGGTCGGGCTGGTATCGGCTTCGCCTGGCGATCGGACGCAAGCCGGAAAGCCGGTCGCTGGACATGGAGCAGGTTTTGCACTACTGCTACCGCCACTACAATCCTCAGCCCTATCCGGGACGCGTCATTCTTTTCTGCCGCAAAGCTCGGCCGACGGGGCGCTTTCAGGATCCGCAGTTCGGCTGGGGCAGCCTGCTGACAGGCAAGTTCGAGGTTTTTGAAGTCCCTGGGACTCATGCCGGCATCTTCCATGAGCCCAACGTGCGAATCATGGCTGCCAAGCTCCGTGAGGTCATGCTCGATGCTCAAGCCCGGCACGCCTGACCATGGGCGGCAACGCCGGCGCCCGCCCCCCGTGCATATCGAGCCGGCAACCGCGCCAGCCTTGACGACAACCTCCTGACCTTAGGAATGCCGGAAGTGGTCCCCGCTTGCTCCGCTCCAGGGGTTCCCTTTCACTCCGGTCCTGACGCTATCAATATAAGTTCACCTTATGTTGTGGGGATTGAAGTTTTGCTTGACTAATACTGAAAACCTGCTATATTGGGTTTTCCCTCCACGTCGAGGTTCCCCTTATGAGCCAATATGCAGCGCCAAAGCTCCAGGTCTACCTCCACGGCGACCGCTGATGGCCGCAGCGGGCAGGCCCCCGCTGCCGTCACGGTCTTCATGTGCGCCAACTGCGCCCGCACGGCCCAGGCGCCCACGTCCGCCGGCCGGCCGCGGCCGGCTGTCGCTGAGTTGAGTTGGCCCTGGCCGGTTCGGGAGATTCTGGTGCCCTGCACGGGGCGGCTTCAGCCGGAACACATCCTGAAGGCATTCGAGTCGGGCGCCGATCTGGTTTGCGCCGTCGCCTGTCAGGAGGACAACTGCCACTACGTGGAAGGCAGCAAGCGATGCGCCCGCCGGGTGGACTACCTCCGCTCGATTCTTGAGGAAATCGGACTCAGCGGCGAGCGTTTGATGCTCTTCAGCCTGCCGGGCACGGCGGCCGAGGACATGGCGCTAGCCGCCGGAAGGCCGGCGCGTACGTCGGAAGATCTCGACGCCCAGCTCGCCGCCGTCCGTGATCGGGTGATGCGGGTCCTCCACGACCTGCCCCCCAATCCTTTGCACAAAGTTCAAGCGGACGAGGCGGTCGTGAATTCCTGCCAGGAAGATGAGAATGACGAAGACTAGACTCGCGCGGACTTTGGCGTCGGGCCGGCTGGCCATCACAGCCGAATGCCGGCCGCCGCGCAGCGGGGATGCTGTCGCAACCAAGAAGCTCGCGGCCGCGCTGCCGCCCAACCTGGACGCGGTGGTCGTGGCGGACAATCCCGACGAGATTCACGGCTCGGCTCTGGCCTGTGCCGCCATCCTGGCGGCCGAGGGGCACGCCACGGTGCTGTCCATGGTGACGCGCGACCGCAACCGCATCGCGCTGGAGAGCGACGCGTTGGGCGCGGCGGCCTTGGGCGTCGATGCGATCCTCTGCTTGAGCGGCGACCACCAGTCCCTGGGCGCTTGTCCGCAGGCGGCCGGCGTCTACGACATCGACTCGGTCCAATTCGCCCAAGCCTTGAACCGCATGCGGCGCGAGGGCCTGGACTTCAACGGCCGGAAGGTGGATCCGCTGCCGGAATGGCTGGTCGGGGCAGCCGCGCACCCGTATCTGCAGCCGATTGAATTGAACCTGCTCCGCCTCAAGAAAAAGGTTGCGGCCGGGGCGGATTTCGTTCTGACGCAGGCGGTGACCGACCTGGCCGGCTTTACGCGGTGGATGGATGCCGTTCGGGAAGCCGGACTGGACAAGCAGGTGGCGATTATCGCCGGCGTGCCGGCAGTCGGAGGCGGGGAGATGGCAGCCGAGCTCAAGTCCGTCCCGGGTGTGCGTGGCATTCATATCTTCAGCGGAGGGTGCGAATCACTGGCTGCCGGCGTGATCCAGCAGGCGGGATTGGCTTAACGCGAGACCTGAGATGCCCGAGCGCTACCACATCCACACCGTGCCAGTCCCAGCGCGGTTCCGCCGCGTGGGCAAGTTCGGCAATGTCGATTGGCGCGAGGACTGTTCCCGTTGCACGAATTGCGTCAAGCTCCGCTGCTGCTACGACGTATACAAGCACGAGTCGGCCTACAATCGCGACCCGGCGGCGCCGGTGCAGACGCTGAATGGGTGCAAGGCGTGTCTGGCCTGCGTGCAGGGCTGCACCAAGGGACTGCTGAACGTTTCAGTCAACCCGGAGTTCCTGGACATCGGCGACGAATACTGGAAGCCCGACATCCTCCTGACCACGTGGAACCAGTCCGACAGCGGCAGGATTCCGGTCTCCGGGGCCGGCTACCGCGGGCGATTCCACGGCCCCGGGTTCGACTCCATCTGGACGGACATGTCCGAGATCGTCCGCCCCACGCGCGACGGCATTCACGGCCGCGAGTACATCAGCACGTCGGTCGACGTGGGGCCGAAGCCGCTGCGAGTGCGCTTCGGCGCGAACGGCGGCTCCGAAAGCGAAGAGCAAATCGTCGAGCTGCCGCTGCCGCTCATCCTCGACGTCCCGCCCTGGGGACGCGATGGCGACAACCTTCTGGCGGCCCGGTCGAGCGCTGCCGGGACGCTGGGAACGCTGAACGTCGCGCGCGCCTCGCAGATCGACGACGCCGGCGATATCGACCACCTGGCGCCGCTCCTCGAAGGCGAGGAGGTGCGCTCTCGAAGTGACCTTTTGCGTCGCGC
>JBEKLW010000015.1:0-14197 GCA_050008815.1 Bryobacteraceae bacterium | reverse complement strand
CGCGGATGGCCGCGCCGGTGGGCGAGGTCACAATGCCGATCCGCCGCGGGAACTGCGGAAGGGGGCGCTTGCGCGCGGCCTCGAACAGCCCCTCGGCGGCCAGCTTCTTCTTGAGTTGCTCGAAGGCGAATTGCAGGGCGCCCGCGCCTTGCGGCTCCAGGAACTCCACCAGCAGTTGATACTCGCCGCGCACCTCGTAGACATCGACGCGTCCGCGGGCGATCACCGCCACGCCGTCCTGGGGCTTGAACTTGAGGTAGCGGGCGGTCTGGCGGAAGCAGACGCAGCGGAGCTGCGCCTCCTGCTCCTTGAGGGTGAAGTAGTAGTGGCCGCTGGCGGCCAGCCGCGTGCCCGAGATCTCCCCCAGCACCCAGACGTCGGCGAATTCGCGCTCCAGCACCCCGTGGATGGCGGCGTTAAGCCCGGCCACGGTGTAGACGCGGCGCGCGGGCTCGAATTGGAAGGCGATCTGCTCCATAAACGGCAGCGGGGCGGGCCGATAAAGATTATCTTCTTGACCCTCCCGACCCCCTCCGATATTCTAAGTAACAACTAGCGGCGGCGGCACTTCCACAATAGTGCGCGCGCGGCGCGTCTGTTCGCAACCGGCTGAAGAGTCCGAGCTTGCCGGCCGGCGGCGGAGCCGGCGAGGGCCATCGCCCCAATGAGGGCGAGCCGGCCCCGCACCACGGAGGAAGAATGAGTCCCAAGGAAGTTTTGGAGTACGCGAAGAAAAACGGAGCCAAGCAGATCGACCTGCGCTTCAGCGATATCCCCGGTCTGTGGCACCACGTCTCTTATCCCATAAGCGAACTGGACGAGGCCGTCTTCGAGGAAGGTTACGGCTTTGACGGCTCGAGCATCCGCGCGTGGGCGGCCATCAACGAGAGCGACATGCTGCTTGTGCCCGACCCGTCGACGGCCATCATGGATCCGTTCGGCGCGACGCCGACGCTGGTCATGATCGCCGACGCGGTCGACCCGATCACGCGCCAGCACTACGAGCGCGACCCGCGCTGGATCGCTAAGAAGGCCGAGATGTACCTGAAGAACTCCGGGCTCGCCGATACGGCCTACTTCGGTCCGGAGGCTGAGTTCTTCATCTTCGACAACATCCGGTTCGATCAGGATCAGCATTCCGGCTATTACTTCATCGACGCCGACGAGGGCCGCTGGAACAGCGGCCGGGAGAAGGACAACCTCGGCTACAGGCCGCGGTACAAGGAAGGCTACTTCCCGGTGCCGCCCACCGATCATTACCAGGATCTGCGCAGCGAGATGGTGCAGACTATGATCAAGTGCGGCATCAACGCGGAGTGCCACCACCACGAGGTGGCTACCGGCGGCCAGGCCGAGATCGACATGCGCTTCGCTCCGCTGCTAGACATGGCGGACGATCTCATGTTGTACAAGTACATCATCCGCAACGTCGCCAACCAGCACGGTAAGACCGTGACCTTCATGCCCAAGCCGCTGTTTGCCGACAACGGCAGCGGTATGCATTGCCACCAGAGCCTATGGAAGGACGGCCAGCCGCTGTTCGCCGGCGATGGCTACGCCGGCCTGAGCCAGATGGCGCTGTGGTACGCTGGCGGCCTGCTGAAGCACGCGCGGGGGCTTTCGGCGCTCATCGCGCCGACCACCAACAGCTACAAGCGGCTGGTGCCGGGCTACGAGGCGCCGGTGAATCTGGCGTACTCCCGCCGGAATCGCTCGGCGGCGGTGCGCATCCCTATGTACAGCTCCAGTCCGAAGGCCAGACGCCTCGAGTTCCGTCCGCCCGATCCGGCGTGCAATCCGTACCTCGCTTTTTCGGCCATGCTGATGGCGGGCCTCGATGGCGTCCTGAACAAGATCAACCCTGGCGAGCCGCTGGACAAGGACATCTACGACCTCTCGCCCGAGGAGCTGCGCAACGTCCCCTCGATGCCGGGTTCGCTGGAAGAGGCGATGAGCTGCCTCGAGGATGACCACGCGTTCCTGCTGAAAGGCGACGTGTTCACAGAGGAGCTGCTCGAAGCCTTCATCGACTACAAGCGCAAGAACGAGGCCGACGCCGTGCGGCTGCGCCCGCATCCGTACGAGTTTGCGCTCTACTACGACATCTAGCCTGTTGCCGCGGGGGTCGATCCTGATCGACCCCTGCTCCGTTCGGGCTGGGTGCGTGCAAACGATGTAATCTGGGTGGTGGACGCGACGGCTTGACGCGGACCCCGCGCCGCCGCGCGGCCGGCACCTATGCAGCGGCTCCGGGGAGAGATCGAGTCTCGCGACTTCTTGCGCGCCTCCGAGCACCTCGTGCGCCTCACCACCAGCCTGCCCGAGGAACTGCGGGAGCGGTTCGGCTCGCTCGTGGCGTCTTCGGCGGCCCCCGCCCAGGCCCTGCACTTCCTCGAGCGCCTCCAGCGCGAACAGCCGGAGGCATTCCGGCGTATCAGCGAGTCCACTTCCGGCCTTCAACTGCTGGTCGCGGTGTTCTCCTACAGCCACTTCCTGTCCGAGGCCGTTCTGAACCACCCCGAATGGATCGAGGAACTGGCCGAGGGCGGGGTCCTGGACCGGATGTTGTCGGCCGAGGACTACGAGGGCCGGCTCGAGCGGGCGCTCGCGCCCGAGGGCCCCGGCCTGCCGCCGGACAAGGCGCTGGCGCTGTTCCGGCGCCGCCAATTGCTGCGCATCCTGCTGCGCGACGTCACCGGGCTGGCCGCTTTGGCGGAAGTGACCGAGGAGCTGTCGAACCTGGCCGACGCCGTGCTCGATGTCAGCTACCGCCGCGTCCGCGATGACCTGGCGGCGCGGCACGGCCTGCCGGCCGTACCGGAGTTCTCGATTATTTCGCTCGGAAAGCTCGGCGGGAAGGAGCTGAACTACAGCTCCGACATCGACCTGCTCTTTGTCTATGCGCAGAACGGAGAGACCGCGGGTCCGAATAAGATCACTAACAAGGAGTTCTACAGGAAGGTAGCCACCCGGCTTACAGACCTCCTATCGACTTACACCGGCGCGGGGTTGTGTTACCGGGTGGATCTGCGGCTGAGGCCCGACGGGCGGTTCGGCGAGGTGTGCGCCTCCCTGGAGGGCGCGCAGGACTACTACCGGAGCCGCGCTCGCGATTGGGAGCTGCAGATGCTCATCAAGGCGAGGGTCTCGGCCGGAGAGCGCGGGCCGGGGTGCGCGCTGCTGGAGTTCGTCGAGCCGCTGATTTACTCGAGCACGCTCGATTTCGGAGTGGTGGAGGCGGCCTCCGAGACGCGTCTGCGCATCTCCGAGAAGCTGGCCGCGCGGCGCCGCGGGGTCAGCCAGGGTTTCGACGTCAAGCTGGCGCCGGGCGGCATCCGCGACATCGAGTTTCTGGTTCAGTGCCTCCAGCGGCTGCACGGCGGCCGGGAGCGGTGGGTGCGCCACGGCGGCACGCAACTGGCGCTGTCGCGGCTGCGCGACAAGGACTTGCTTTCCTCGATCGAGTACTCGCGGCTGGCTTCGGCCTACCGCTTCCTGCGAAACCTCGAGCACCGCCTCCAGTTCGACGAGGACCGCCAGGTGCACGCGCTGCCCAGGGAGGCCGCCGCGCTGGCGGCGCTGGCCCGGAAGATGCCGGAGGCGAGTTTTGGCGACACCCCGTCGGCCGATTCCGTCCTGGCCGAGCTGAACCGGCGCCTGGAGGAGGTGCAGGAGATTTACGACCGCGTGATCCACGCCCAGCAGCCCATGTACTACACCCCGGCCAGCAGCCCGGTGGCCGCCTCCGGTGCGGCCAGCCTGGAGGCGGAGGAGCCGGTGGAGGCCGGCGCTAGCAACCTGGTGCGGTTCCTGGACCAGCGCGCGCCGGGGCTGGCGGCCGTGCTGGCGCGGACGGAGTTGCGGCGTGGGCGCGTCCACTTCGAGCACTTTCTGGAGCGCGTGCTGCCGAACCCGGAGTGGCTCGGCTGGCTCGACCAGGATCCGGCGCTCGGCGGTTACGTGCTCGATTTATTCGAGCACAGCCCGTACTTCGCCGAGCAGATGATCCGCACGCCGGATCTGCTGGGCGAGCTGCGGCGCGTGCGGCAGCGGACGCGGCCGGAGCTTTCCTACGCCGAGGAGGCGGCCGCCATCGACGACGCCGGCGAGTTGCGCCGCTTCTTCCGCCGCGAGATGTTCCGCCTTCAGGCCGAGAGCGTCTGTCTGGAGAACGAGATCTTCGATACGCTGGCGCGCACCTCGGACCTGGCCGATGCCGTCATCGCCGCGGCGTACCGCATGGCGGTCTTGCAGGTGGCCGCGTCGCACCCGCCGGCGCGGGCGGACTACCAGCCCAAAGACCAGATGATGGTCATCACCATGGGCCGGCTCGGCATGCGGGAGTTCGATCTGGCCTCGGATGCCGACCTCGTCTTCGTGGTGCCCGAAGCCGACATCGCCGAGCGGTTGTTCTGGACGCGGGTGGCCGAGCGGCTGACCTCGATCATCTCTGCCTACACGGGCGACGGCATGATGTTCGCCGTGGACACCCGCCTCAGGCCCAACGGCCGCGAGGGCGGGCTGGTGCAGTCCGAAAGCGCTTATGGGACCTACTTCGCCAATACCGCGCAGGCCTGGGAGGGCATCACCTACATGAAGTGCCGCGCGGTAGCCGGCGACGTGAACCGCGGCACGGACTTCCTCCACGAGCTGCAGCAGGTGGACTGGCGGCGCTATGGGCAGAGCGGCCGCTCGCGCAAGCAGCTCCTGCAAATGCGCCTGCGCCTGGAGAAGGAACAGGGCGGCGGCAACCCCCTCAAGGCCGGGCGCGGCGGCTACTACGACGTGGACTTCGCGCTGATGTACCTGCGCCTGAAGGGCGCCGGCATGTTCTTCAAGGTGCTGAACACGCCTGCCCGCATCGACGTGGTGGAGCAGATGGGCCACCTGGAGCGGCCGGACGCCGACTTCCTGCGGGACGCGGCCACCTTCTACCGCGCCGTCGATCACGCCCTGCGCGTCTCCACCGGCCACGCCGAGGGCGAACTGCCAGCCGGCGGCCCGCACCTGGACAACCTGGCGGGCCTGGTGCGGCGCTGGACGCCCGACCATCTCCACGACCAGCCGCTGGACATCGAGCTGGCCCAGATCCAGGCGCGCACCCGCGAGTTCTTCGACCGCCTGTTCCAGGTCTAGCGACCCCAGAGTGTCTGCGGTCTCGTGTCCCGCGCCCCCACGGCAGCCGCCCCCCCGAATCGCGTATAATCTTCGAACGTGACCCACTTTCCAGCTCTCCTTCTTCTGCAAGCGCAGCGCACGCGCATCGCCTCTCTGAGCGGCGTCGATCTGGCCATCCTAATCGCCTATTTCGCCGCCGTCCTTGGCATCGGCTTCTACCTGAAGCGGTTCGCCAAGTCGGGCGAGGACTTCTTCCTGGCCGGCCGCCACATGACGGCCTGGATCGCCGGCCTGAGCTTCGTGGCCGCGAACCTGGGCGCGCTCGAGCTGATGGGCTGGGCGGGCGCGGCCTACCAGTACGGGATCCTGGCCACCCACTGGTACTGGGTCGGCGCCATCCCGGCGATGCTGTTCCTCGGCGTCGTGATGATGCCGTTCTATTACATCTCCAAGACGCACTCCGTTCCAGGCTACCTGCAATTGCGTTACGGGGAGGGCGCACGCGGGCTCTCGGCGGTCTCCTTCGGCTTCATGACAGTGCTCATGAGCGGCATCAACATGTACTCGATGGCCGTCGTCATGCAGGTCGTCCTGGGCTGGGATCTGCACTTCTCCATTTGGGTCTCTTCGATCACGGTTGCCATCTACGTCGCCCTGGGCGGGCTGCTCTCGGCCATCTTCAACGAGGTGCTCCAGTTCGTGCTGATCTGGCTGGGCGCGTTGCTCATCCCGATCTTTGGAATGATCGAGGCCGGCGGCTGGAGCGGCATGGTCGCCCGCATCGGCCAGAACCTCGCCAAGCTCGGCAAGCAGGGCGACTACGTTCACCTGTGGCGGACCATGGGCGGGTTCGACAACCCCATGGGCATCCACTGGACGGGGATCGTTCTCGGTCTGGGCTGGGTGATCTCCTTCGGCTACTGGACCACCGACTTTCTGGTGGTGCAGCGCATCCTGGCGGCCAAGGACCTCCGCTCGGCCAAGCTCGCCCCGATCATCGGCTCCGCCTTCAAGATGGCGGTGCCGTTCATCGTCATTCTGCCGGGGCTGCTCGGGCTGGCGCTGCTGACCAACCCGGATGGCAGCGTCATGCGCCTGGTGGCCGAGGGATCGGAACAAGCCAAGGCGGGCGCACTGACCTACAACCACGTGCTGCCGCTCATGCTGGCGCGCTACTGCGGCCCGGGCCTGCTGGGCCTGGGAATCACGGCGCTGGTGGCGGGCTTCATGTCCGGCATGGCGGGCAACGTCAGCGCGTTCGCCACGGTGTGGACCTACGACATCTACCGGGCCTTCATCCGGAAGCGGTCCACCGACCAGCACTACGTGAGCATGGGCCGCTGGTGCACCATCCTGGGCGTGCTGGTCTCGATCGGCACGGCCTACCTGGTGATGCAGTTCAAGAGCATCATGGACTACGTCCAGGCGCTGTTCAGCTTCTTTGTCGCGCCGCTGTTCGGCACCGTGCTGCTCGGCATGCTGTGGAAGCGCGCCACGCCGGCGGGCGGCTTCTGGGGCCTGCTGGCGGGCACCGTGTCGTCCATCGCCATGTGGGCCTGGGTGAAGATCAACCCGGCCGCCCTGGCCTACATCGCACTCTCACCGAAGGCCAAGGACATGGCCGAGAACATGTACCGCGCGTTGTGGTCCTGGCTCATCTGCGTGACGGTCACTGTCATCGTGAGTCTGGCCACCAAACCCAAGCCGGTTGAAGAGCTGGGCGGGCTGGTTTACGGCGTGACGCCCCTGCCCTCGGAAGGCGACCTGCCGCTCTGGAAGCGGCCAATCTTCTGGGCCGGGGTCGTGGCGGTTGTCTTCATCGTGCTTCAGGTGATCTTCTGGTAGGAGCGACTCATGGCGGAAACCAAACATTTCATCCCGATCTGGCTGTTCATCGGCATTCTGTTGCTGATCTACGGCGCGCTGATACTCGGCTCGGGCATCTACGACTACTACAATCCGCCGGCGCACCCCAGGGTACTGGCCTACCTGCACCCACAGATCTGGTGGGGCGCTGTCGTCCTGGTGATAGGCATCGTCTATACGGTGGCCTTCCGGCCGGGCAAAGAGAAATAGCCGCCCGGGTGGGCGGCTGACGACCCCACGGGGGCTGCACGCCGCACGCGGGGACGCCCCCGGCTAGCGCGCGTACCCTCCCGGGTGAGCCTGGTGCCAGCGCCAGGCGCTGGCGATGATCGCCTCCAGCTCCGGGTACTTCGGCTGCCAGCCGAGCAGGCGCCGCGCTTTCTCCGCGCTCGCCACCAGGAACGACGCGTCGCCGGCGCGGCGTCCCTCCGGGAGCGCTTCGATCTGGCAGCCGGTCACCCGGCGGGCCGTCTCGATCACCTGGAGCACCGAGTAGCCCCTGCCGTTGCCGAGGTTGACGCACTCTGAGCGGCCGCCGCCGCGCAGGTAGTCCAGGGCGAGCAGGTGCGCCCTCCCCAGGTCGGCCACGTGGATGTAGTCGCGCACGCAGGTGCCGTCCGGCGTCGCATAGTCGTGCCCGAACACGGAGACCGAATCGCGCTGGCCGAGCGCCACCTTCAGCACGTTGGGGATCAGATGGCTCTCGGGGTCGTGATGCTCGCCATGGAGCTCCGTGGCGCCGGCGGCGTTGAAATACCGCAGCGCGACGAACCGCAATCCGTAGGCGCCGTCGCAGGCTTCCAGCATCCGCTCGATGAAGAACTTCGACCAGCCGTAGGGGTTGGCCGGCCATTGCGGGTGCTCTTCGCTGATGGGCGTCTCCCCGGGCTCGCCGTAGACGGCCGCCGTCGATGAGAAGACCAGGTGGGTGATCCGGCAGTCGAGCAGGGCGCGCACGAACTGCGTGGTCTGCGCGCTGTTGTTCTCGAAGTACAGCGCCGGGTCCCGGACCGATTCGCCGGCCTCGATCAGCGCGGCGAAGTGAATGCAGGCGTCAATGGGATGCTCGCGCGCGATGCGGGCCACCAGGGCGGCGTCCTTCACTTCGCCCTTGTAGAGGGGCACGTCGACGTGGAGCGCCGCAGGGTGGCCCCTGTGGAGGCTGTCGAGCACCACCACCTGTTCGCCCCGTTCTCGCAGGAGCTCCACGGTCACGCTGCCGATGTAGCCGGCGCCGCCGGTCACCAGGACGGCCATAAGTCACTACTGTAACCGCAGAAACGCCTCCAGCGCTTGCAATGCGCCCGGGGTTTTGCTGAAATCAGACGGGTACCGGAGGCACGCATGGAGACTGAGATGACGATGGGTGTTATCGTCGGGAACCGCGGATTCTTTCCCGACCACCTGGCCAAATCGGGCCGCGAAGAAATGATCGCCGCGCTCGAGCGCGCGGGCATGCGGGCCGTCGTGCTCGGCCCCGCGGACACCAAGTACGGCGCCGTGGAGAGCCGCGACGACGCCAAGAAGTGCGCGGCCCTGTTTGCCCGGAACCGCGACCAGCTCGACGGCATCATCGTCACGCTGCCCAACTTCGGCGAAGAGCGCGGGGTGGCCGAGGCGCTGCGCATGGCGGGCTTGAACCTCCCGGTGCTCATCCAGGCCACGCCGGATTCGGTTGGCCGGATGACCATCGCCGACCGGCGGGACAGCTTCTGCGGCAAGATGTCGCTATGCAACAACCTGAAGCAGTACGGCATCCCGTATTCGCTTACCACGCTGCACACCGAGGCGCCCGATTCCGAGCAGTTCCGCAACGACGCGTTGTGGTTCGCCGCGGTATGCCGGGTGGTGAACGGCTTGCGGAAGCTGCGCATCGGCGCGATTGGCGCGCGGCCGGCGGCGTTCAACACCGTGCGCTACAGCGAGAAGCTCCTGGAGGCCAGCGGCATCAGCGTCGAGACGGTGGACCTCTCGGAGATCCTCGGCCGCATCGGGCGCATGCAGGACGCCGACCCGGCGGCGCTGGCCAAGCTCGCCCGCATCCAGAAGTACATGCCGGTTAGCGGCGTTCCCGCCCCGGCCCTGCTCAAGATGGCCAAGCTCGGCGCGGTCGTCGACGGGTGGATTAAGGAGACCGAGGTCGACGTCACGGCCGTGCAATGCTGGACCGCGATCGAGGAGTACTTCGGCGTCGTCCCCTGCACCGTGATGAGCATGCTGAGCGACGATCTGATGCCCAGCGCCTGCGAAGTGGACGTCTGCGGCGTGGTCGCCATGCAGGCGCTGGCGCTGGCCTCCCAGACGCCCAGCGCGCTCCTGGATTGGAACAACAATTACGGCGACGACCCCGACAAGGCCATCTGCTTCCACTGCTCGAACCTGCCCAAGCACTTCTTCGAGAGCGTCCGCATGGACTACCAGGAGATCATCGCGGGCACGGTCGGCAAGGAGAACACCTTCGGCACCTGCGTGGGCCGGGTGAAAGCGGGGCCGATGAGCTTCGCGCGGTTCTCCACCGACGACTGCGCCGGGAAGATTCGCGGCTACGTCGGCCAGGGGCGGTTCACCACCGACCCGCTGAACACCTTCGGCGGCGCCGGGGTGGTCGAGATTCCGCGCATGCAGGCGCTGTTGCGCCACATCTGCGAGAGCGGCTTCGAGCACCATGTGGCGGCCAACCTTGCCGAGGTCGCCGGCGCGGTTCACGAAGCGGCGACGAACTATCTCGGCTGGGACATCTACTGGCACCGCTAGGAGCGGGGGCTGGAGAGCCCGGGGGCGGCGCTGAGAAACCGCCCCACCGGACCGAGGCCGAGCCGCGACCGTATTGAGGCCGAGCCGCGACCGTGAGGGAGCGGAGTTTTTGAGCCTTTAGGAGCACCACGATGGCCGTTGTAGCGGGAGTCGATTTCGGCACGCTGAGCGTGCGCGTTTCCATCGTCGATAGCGAGCGCGGCAGGATCGGCTCGGCCGTCTCCGAGTACCCGCTGATCCGCAAGCGGGAGGACCCCGATCACGCCACGCAGTCGCACGCGGCCCACATGAGCGCGCTGGCGGAGGCGACGCGCGAGGCGGTGGCGCAGGCCGGCGTCCGCGGCGATGCCGTCGCCGCCATCGCGCTCGACACCACCGGCTCGAGCGTCCTTCCGGTCGGCGAAGGGCTCCAGCCGCTGGACGACTACTATCTGTGGTGCGACCATCGCGCCAAGCAGGAGGCCGCGGAGATCACCGCGGCCGCCCACCGCGAGAAGCTCGAGAACATCGAGTGGTGCGGCGGCGTGTACTCATCCGAGTGGGGCTTCGCCAAGCTGCTGCACTGGTTGCGCCACCACCCCGGGAGCCGCGACCGTTTGGCGACTGCCCTCGAGCACTGCGACATGGTCGCGGCGGTGCTCTGCGGCATCACCGACCTGGCCGAGGTCCCGCGCTCGATCTGCGCCATGGGGCACAAGTGGATGTGGAACACCGCGCTGGGCGGCCTGCCGCCCGAGGAGTTCCTCATCAAGGTGGACCCGCTGCTCGGCGGCATCCGTGCGCGGCTCGGCGGCCGGTACGCCACCTCCGACCAGGTGGCGGGCCGCCTGGCGCCCGAGTGGGCCGCCAGCCTGGGCCTCAGACCCGGCATTCCGGTGCCGGTGGGCGCCTTCGACGCGCACTGGGACGCCATCGGCGCGGGCATCCGCGAAGGCGACGTGGTCAACGTCGTGGGCACCTCCACCTGCATCATGGCGATCGCCAGGGAGGTTGGCCTGATCCCTGGCGTCTGCGGCGTGGTCCAGGGTTCGATCCATCCCTCTTACTACGGCATCGAGGCGGGGCTTTCGGCCACCGGCGACATCTTCGACGCGATCGCCCGGCGCGCCGGCGGCAGCGTGGCCCAGCTCTCGAGCGGCCTGGACGCTTACCGCGCTGGCCAGACCGGCCTGCTGCGGCTGACCTGGGACAACGGCGACCGCACCGTCCTGGTCAACGCCGCGCTGGGAGGCGTCACGCTGGGCTGGAACCTCACCCACACGGCGCAGGACGAGCTCTTCGCCGCCATCGAAGGGACCGCGTTCCATACCCGCATCATCCTGGAGCGGATGGCCGAGCACGGCGTGCCAATCCGCCGCGTGATCAACGGCGGCGGCGTCCCCCAGAAGAACGAGACGCTGAACCGCATCTACGCCAACGTCTTTGGCATGCCCGTGCTGGTGCCCGAGAGCGAAGTCACCAGCCTCGGCTCGGCCATATTCGCGTTCCTGGCGGCGGGAGCGTTCAAGACCATCGAGGAGGCGCAGGAGCGGCTCTGCCCGAAGTTCCGCACCGTGGAGCCCGACGCGCGGGAGCACGCCGTCTACGAGCGGCTCTTCCCGCTCTACCGCAAGCTATACTTCGCGCTGGGCCAGCCGGCCAGCGCCGCCGCCGCGATCGGCGACGTGCTGCCCCTCTTGCGGCAGGTGGCCGCGCGCGCGCGCTGAGCCTCGGCGCTGACGCGGCGGCTATGGCTCCAGCCGCCCTCTCGGCCGGCTGGCGCGCGCGGCGCCGCTACTTGGCTGCGGCGGGCCGGGGGACGCTGGGCTTGGCCCCAGGGGCCTTCTTGGCCGAGGGGGGCGGGGGCGCCAGCGGATCGTTCGGCGGCGCCGGACCCACGCGCTCGAAGGTGAGGGCCGTGATCCGAATCGGAATGAGTGGCCGGTCCTCGGCTCCCGGGTTGCGGGTCTTGACCTTCGACATCGCGTCCACCACGTCCTGGCCCTCGACCACCTGGCCGAAGATCGTGTGCTTGCCGTTCAGCCACGTCGTTTGCGCCACGGTGATGAAGAACTGGCACCCGCCCGTGTGCGGCTGTCCGATGTTAGCCATGGCGAGGCGCCCGACCTGGTCGAACTTCAGGTTCAGGCTGAACTCGTCCGGGATCGTGAACCCGGGATTGCCCATGCCATTGCCCGCCGGATCGCCGCCCTGGATCATGAAGTTCGGGATCACGCGGTGGAAGATCGTCCCGGTGTAGAGCGGCCGCCGCACCATCTGCCCGGTCTGCTGGTCTTTCCAGGACTTGCGTCCCTTCTGCAGGGCGATGAAGTTGCTTACCGTGATCGGCGCCTCGTTCTCGAACAACTGGGCCACGATCACGCCCATGGTCGTCTGGAAGGTCGCGTACAGGCCCGGTGCGCGCGCCGGCTTCTCGGTGGAGGCCGGCTGCGAAGCAGGTTGCGCCTGCGCAGCCAGCGTGACTGTCAGGAGGCCCACAAGGGCGAGAGTTTCAGGAAGGCTCATAGACGCCAGTTTATACTCTTCGGGCTGCGCTGGCGCTGCCGCCTGGGCCTGATGCGGCCCTGGGGAGCGGCTAGCCCGATCCAGGCCCGAGGCTACAATGTGACTTGAGAGGGACAGCCCACCGCTGGCGCGCCGACCTGGCTCTCATCGCCATCTCCTTCGTCTGGGGCGCGACCTTCGTCATCGTCAAGGAAGCTCTCAAAGACGCCTCGACTCTGCTGTTCCTGGCGTTGCGGTTCACCCTGGCGACGCTCGCGCTGGCGGTCATCTTCCGGCCGCTGTCGAGCAAGCTCGAGCCGCCCCGGGTCGTCCTGCGCGGCGGGGCCGCAGCCGGCCTGCTGCTGTTCGCCGGCTACGCGCTGCAGACGGTCGGCCTGCGATACACGACGGCTTCGAAATCGGCGTTCATCACGGGACTGTGCATCGTTCTGGTTCCCGTTCTCGGGGCTCTCTTCTGGCGGAGGGCGCCCAGCCGCGCTGAGGTGCTGGGAGTCGTGGTCGCGACCGCCGGGCTTGCCTTGCTGACTCTCCCGGCCGGTTCGCTGCGGATCGGGCGCGGGGATCTGCTCACCGTCGGCTGCGCCGTGGCGTTTGCGGCCCACGTGCTCGTGGTCGGCCACTTTGCGCCCCGGATCGGCTTCCAGGCGCTGACGCTCGTGCAGGTCGCCGTCGCGGGCGTGCTCGCCCTGGGGACGTTCTGGTGGGCCGAGCCTATCCAGGTGCGCTGGAGCCCGCGCCTGGTCGTCGCGCTCTTGATCACCGGCCTGCTCGCCACGGCGTTGGCCTTCTCGCTGCAGGCCTGGGCCCAGCAGTCCACCACCCCCACTCGCACGGCGCTGATCCTGGCGCTCGAGCCCGTTTTCGCCTGCGCGACCTCCTACGTGGTGGAGGGCGAAGTCTTGCCGCCGCGAGGGGTCGCCGGGGCGGTGCTGATTCTGGCCGGCATCGTGATTGTCGAGCTGCGATCGCACGCCGCACCCGCGGCTCCGCCACACTAGACCGTCATCCGTCCCTAGGCCGGCGCGGCTCCACTTTGTGGCGCGAGCTTCAGCTTGCCGCGTCGGCTTCAGCCGACGTCTGGCACAACGCTTCTCGGGCACATCCCCGCATTCGCTCTGCTCCGCCTCGGCGCCGCTCTACCGCGTCATGGCGCGGCTTTATAATGAAGACGCCGCCCTGGAGATTCACCCATGCGATTCTTCGCCACACTGCGGGATCAGAAGCTGCTCTCCATCACCCTGCTGGTGTTCACCCTCTCGATCGGCGTCCTCATCGGCACGCTCGTGAGCACGGCGGTGCGGGCCGAGAAGCCGCAAACCAGCGGGGCCGCCGATGCCACGCCGCTGGTGATCCCCGACCCCGTCCAGCTCTCGACGGCCTTCTCCCAACTGGCCAAGCAGTTGGAGCCGTCGGTGGTGAACATCACCTGGACCTACAGCCCGCGCGAGACGGGCCGCACCCAGACACGCCGCCGCAACCAGGCGCCCCAGGGCGAGGAGGATCAGGGCGGGATGGACTTTTTCCGCCGCTTCTTCGGCCAGGACCCGTTCGGCGACTTGCCGCAGCGGCAGTTCCGGCGCCAGGCGACAGGATCGGGCGTTATTGTCGACCGGAAAGGCTATATCCTCACCAACTACCACGTCGTCGAGGAAGCCACGCGGATCCAGGTGAAGATCACCGGGGACGCCAACGAGTACAACGCCAGGCTCGTCGGCTCGGACCCGGAGACGGACCTGGCGGTGATCAAGCTGGAGAACCACGGCGCGCCGCTGGTCCCCGCCAAGATCGGCAACTCCGACGCCGTCCAGGTGGGCGACTGGTGCGTAGCCATTGGCTCGCCTTTCGGACTGGATGCCACGGTGACGGCCGGCCGTGGCCTGCGCTGGTACTCGCCGCCGCCTACGCGAGCGGCGACGAGCTTCATCAGCACTTCGTTCGCGGCCGCATCGGCTCA
>JBEKLW010000149.1:0-6438 GCA_050008815.1 Bryobacteraceae bacterium | reverse complement strand
GAGGCCGACCTGTTCAACTCCAACATCCGGCCTGCCATCAACGCCGGTCTCTCGGTGAGCCGCGTCGGCGGCCACGCCCAGATCCGCGCCATGCGCCAGGTGGCCGGCACGCTGCGCCTGGAGCTGGCACAGTACCGCGACCTGGCCGCCTTCGCCCAGTTCGGCTCCGAGCTCGACAAGTCGTCGATGGCCCAGCTCAACCGCGGCAAGCGGCTGGTGGAAATCCTCAAGCAGCCGCAGTATCAGCCGCTGGCGGTCGAGAAGCAGGTCCTGGTGATCTTCGCGGGCACCAACGCCTACCTGGACGACCTGCCGGTGGAGGACTGCCGGGAGTTCGAAGCCGAGCTGTGCCGCTTCGCCGAGAACGCGCACCCGCAGCTTCTGGCGCGCATCCGCGAGCAGAAGACACTGGATGACGCTTTGCGCGCCGACATCCACGCGGCGCTCAAGGAGTTCAAGGAGCGCTTCCTCGGCGAGCGGACTGCCGGGGCGGCGGACCCAGCCCGGAGCTGAGCGATGCCCTCTCTGATCGACCTGCGGCGCCGCATCCGCTCGGTGAAGAGCACGCAGCAGGTCACCAAGGCGATGAAGATGGTCTCGGCGGCCAAGTTGCGCCGGGCGCAGGGCCGCGTGCTGGCCGCGCGGCCTTACGCCGCGATGTTCTCTCAGGTCCTGGGCGACGTGGCCGCCGCGGTCGCCGCCGACGAGCGGCTCGGTTCGCACCCGCTGCTGGCCCGCCGGCCCGAGCAGCGCATCCTGCTGGTGCTGTTCACGGCGGATCGCGGGCTGGCCGGCGCGTTCAACGCCAACCTGGTGCGCGCCTCGCAGCGTTTCCTCGCCGAGCGCGGCGCGGGAACGGTGCTCCTCGAGACGGTCGGCCGCAAAGGGCGCGATTTCTGGCGCAAGCGCAAGGGGAACGTCGTCGGCGAGCGCGTCGGCATGGTCGAGAAGGCCGCCTTTGCCGACGCCGCCGCCATCGCCCGCGATGCCATGGCGCGTTTCGAGAGCCGGGAGATCGACTCCGTCTTCCTGCTCTACAACGAGTTCAAGAGCGTGCTCTCGCAGAAGCTGACGGTTGCCCGCGTGCTGCCGATCGAGCTTCCCCAGGCGGGCGCCGTCCTGGACTACATCTATGAGCAGCCGCCCGAGCAGTTGCTGGGAGCGCTGCTGCCCCGGTACGTCGAGATGGCCGTCTATCAGGCGATGCTCGAATCATCGGCCGCCGAGCACGCCGCGCGCATGACGGCGATGGACGCGGCCGCCTCGAACGCCGGGGACATGATCGAGAAACTGACACTGTATATGAACCGCGTGCGCCAGGCCAGCATCACCACGGAACTCATCGAGGTGGTCGGCGGCGCGGCGGAGGTGTAGGCGCGCGCAAGCGCGCCAGTGAGTCCGCGCTTCTCACCAGGACGGTGATGAGGGCAAGGCAGGCTAGGAGGTTGTTTCATGGCTTCGAATGCGGGAGGGCCCGGCATCGTGCCCGGGCAGCGTGCCAACGGCCGCGTCATCCAGGTGGCCGGGCCCGCCGTTGACATCCAGTTTCCCGAGGGACAGATTCCGGTCATCCTGACGGCTATCCGGATCACGAGCCAGGGCTTCGATGCTCCGGCACCGATCGACATCATCTGCGAGGTGGCGCAGCACATAGGCGAAGGCCGCGTGCGCACCATCGCGCTCCAGCCCACCGACGGCCTGGTGCGCGGCATGAAGGCCGAGAACCTCGGCCGCCCCGTGGAGGTGCCGGTTGGCCGCGAGGTGCTGGGCCGCGTCATCAACGTGATCGGCCAGCCGGTGGACCACATGGGCCCGCTAGAGGCCAAGGAGTTCCGCCCCATCCACCGCTCCGCCCCCAGCTTTGAACAGCAGGCCACCGAGCTGAAAATGTTCGAGACCGGCATCAAGGTCATCGACTTGATCGAGCCCTACCTGCGCGGCGGCAAGATCGGCCTGTTCGGCGGCGCCGGCGTCGGCAAGACGGTCATCATCCAGGAGCTGATCAACAACATCGCCCTGAAGCACGGCGGGGTGTCGGTGTTCGGCGGCGTGGGCGAGCGCACGCGCGAGGGCAACGACCTGTGGCTGGAGATGCAGCAGTCCGGGGTCATCGATCCGAAGGATTGGCGCAAGTCTAAGTGCGCCCTGATCTACGGGCAGATGACCGAGCCGCCCGGCGCCCGCTTGCGCGTCGGGCTCACTGCTCTCACCGTGGCCGAGTACTTCCGCGACGATGAGGGCCAGGACGTGCTGCTGTTCATCGACAACATCTTCCGCTTCACGCAGGCGGGCTCGGAAGTGTCGGCGCTGCTGGGCCGCATGCCCTCGGCGGTCGGCTACCAGCCCAACCTGGCCACCGAGATGGGCGAGCTGCAAGAGCGCATCACTTCAACCAAGAAAGGCTCGATCACCTCGGTGCAAGCCATCTACGTGCCGGCTGACGACTACACCGATCCCGCTCCGGCCACCACGTTCGCGCACTTGGACGCCACCACGAACCTCTCGCGACAGATCGTCGAGCTGGGCATTTACCCGGCGGTGGACCCGCTGGCTTCGACCTCGCGCATCCTGGACGCGCACGTGGTGGGTC
Source organism: Bryobacteraceae bacterium (assembly GCA_050008815.1). Classification (GTDB taxonomy): domain Bacteria; phylum Acidobacteriota; class Terriglobia; order Bryobacterales; family Bryobacteraceae; genus JBEKLJ01. The sequence continues at coordinate 3,848 of JBEKLW010000149.1, read as the reverse complement.
TGGAGCACTACACGGTGGCGCAGCAGGTCAAGGGCATCCTCCAGCGTTACAAGGACCTCCAGGACATCATCGCCATCCTGGGCATCGACGAGCTGTCCGATGAGGACAAGCTGACGGTGGCCCGCGCGCGCAAGATCCAGAAATTCTTCTCGCAGCCGTTCCACGTCGCCGAGCAGTTCACGGGCCTGCCCGGCAAGTACGTGAAGGTCGAGGACACGATCCGCGGTTTCAAGGAGATCGCCGAGGGGAAGCACGACGATGTTCCCGAACAGGCGTTTTACATGCAGGGGACGATCGAGGAGGCCCTCGAGCGCGCCGAGCAGTTGAGGAAGGCCGCGGCCTAAAGCGATGGCGGACACGTTCCTGCTCGAAGTGGCCACCCCCGAGCGGCTACACGTGCGCGAGCGCGCCAGCGAGGCGCAGATTCCGGCCGCGAACGGCTACGTGGGCATCCTGCCCGGCCACGCGGCCCTGCTCTCCGAGCTCGGCTCGGGTGAGCTGAGTTACACCCGCGACGGCCGCCGCCGCTCGATCCACATTGACGGCGGCTGGCTAGAGGTCTCCGGCGACCACGTTCGGGTGCTGGCGAACACGGCCCAGGCGGGGGAGTGAATCGGCCGGGTCGCGCTCGGAACAGCCTGGTTAGAGAGACTCCATGGGCGGGACAGGCATCCCGGACGCGCACCCTGGCGCGGGGGAAAGGGGACGGACGGGGACAGAGGTCTCAGTATGCTTGACCGCGGTTGTCGATAGCGATCACCCGGACAACCCCGGGGGTATCGAGGTCGAAGAACACCCGCCACTTCCCGATGCGGAGCCGGAACTCGCGGACACGGCCTTGGAGCCGCTTCACATCGCCATGCCCGGCCGTCGCATATCGTTCTAGTGCTGCAATCACGCGCCCTTGCGTGATGCGGTCAAGTCCGTCGAAGTCGCGGAGCGCTGCCGGAAGGAACTGAACTGCCCGCATTAGAGACCGCAGCGCCGCTTGACTTCCTCAAGTGCGACAGGCTGACCACCTTCGGCCCTGGCGGCATCCAGTTTCGCGGCGGTCGGTGCGTCAATCGGCTCCTCTTCCTGGCTGTCGTACCAGAGGAACTTCAAGTAGCGAAGCGCGGCGTCCAACTCGGACGCCGGCAATTGCTCGACGGCTTTGTGAAGCTGCTGTCGGTCGGCCATAGGATTCCAGCCCTATAGCAAGCATACCCAGCGACCGGCGGCGCCGGCAAGGCCGCCGTGGTCTTCGATGGTAAACGCTCCGCCCTCGTGGCGGCCGGGGAAGGAGCGCGCGGAGGCCCGGTGACTGGCGCCGGGGCCGTGACCGACTAAAGCGGCGGGCTTTGCTCGTTCGCCGGGCCGTCGCGCGCGATGCGAATGACGCCCGATTCGTCCGTAAAGAAGTGGGCCTCCCCGGTGGTTCCCGGCTCGGTCGGATCGGCATGGACCTGGTAGGCGTCGAGTACGCCGTCGTTGTGGGTCGAGCGGGCCTGATACTTGAATCGGTATCCGGACTTGACGCCGGCGGCGAGCACATTGTCAATCAGACCCGAGGCCGTGGCCTCCGGCGGCCCACCCCCAGGCTTGCTGCCCAGCGCCGCAAGCGAAGGGGGATAGTGGTTGTAAGTTGCCCCATACATCACGGCCGCCGTGTTGATGGTCCGCAATGAGGCGAGGGCCAACGCCTGGTTCGCCGCCTGGCGTGAGCGGAGCACGTTGGGGATCGCAATGGCGGCGATGATGAGTAAGGGGAGGAGCGCCACGCCGGCATACCCCATAATCAAGCCCGCCAGGGCCATCCCTCGGCCCTTCAGCTTGCCGCCGCTCCGGTGAATCTCGCCACGTGAAATGTGGCCCAAGATGACCGCGACAATCGCGGCTGGAAAGATCCAGGCGAAGAAACCCAGAATCATACTGGCAACGGCCCTGCGGCTGGTTTCGGCCACCACGGGAACGGGGGCCACGACAGGTTGCGGAGGCGGCGCCGGCGCCGGCGCCGGTGCTGGCGCTGGCGCGGGCAGGCGAAACGCGTCCGTCAGGGACTCGACGAACTCCGTGCAGTTGACAAACCGTCCCGCGGGGTCCTTGGACATCCCCTTTCGCAGCACCTGCTCGACTTCCGGCGGGAGCCGAACGCCGAACACCGCGGGCGAGGGCGCTTCTTCAAACAGGATCTTGCTGGCCAGCGAGGCGAACGTGTCGGCGTCAAAGGGCTTGCGCCCGGCCAGTAGCGTGTAGGCGACCGCCGCCAGGGCAAACTGGTCCGAGCGGCCGGTGACCCGTTCTCCCTTCAACTGCTCCGGAGCCATGTAGTGGGGCGACCCGACGACCGTCCCGGTTTCGGTCATCGTCCGGCTCCAGGTGACCTTCGCGATGCCGAAATCGCCGAGTTTGACGCCGCCGTCCGGCTGAATGAAGATGTTGGCCGGCTTCACGTCGCGGTGCACAATGCCGTGCGCGTGCGCGTAATCGAGGGCGTGCGCGACATCCTCCAAGACCTTGAGCAGGTCTGCGGCGGAGCGCGAAACGCCCGGCTCCGCCAGCACGCGGTCCAGCGTTCCTCCCTCGACAAACTCCATGACGACGTACGCGCGGTCCCCTTCTTCTCCGACGTCATAGACCGTGACGACGTTGGGGTGAGAGAGGGTTGCGGCGGCTTGCGCTTCGCGCATAAGCCGCTCTCGGAGCTGTTGCGCCTCCTTGGGGGCGCCCTCCGAGCTGAGAGAGATGGTCTTGATGGCTACCGCACGGCCCAAAGCGGTGTCGCGGCCGCGATAGACGATCCCCATGCCGCCCCGGCCGATCTCGGAAATGACCTCGTACCTTCCTAGACGTGACATATGCCTGTGCGATTGTACAGCGATAGGAAGGCCCAGAGAAGCGTTTTTTTGCTCTCAGCCCGCCCCGCCGGAGGGTAGTCGGGATTATGGAGGCCGCGATGGGCGGTTGGAATTCTTCACAGTCCCGTCAGGGAGCCGATCGAGCAGGGGACTTCAGCAACGACAAACTGGCCGGCTCCGAGGATGTCAGCGACGCCGAGCGGCTCTCGCAAGATCCGACGTTCCGGCTGATCGGTTCCGAGAAGATCTGGGAACGTGGGGCGGCGCTGACCTCCCGCTTGCAGACCTTTGAGACCGAGATGCTGGCCGAGGAGGAGAACTTCGGCAGCTTGGCCCGCATCAACCGCGAACTGATCGCCAAGGCGGAAGCCATCGATTCCCCGCAGCGCGTCGTGCTGGATATGGACTCGACCGAGATTCCGGTTTCCGGGCAGCAGGAGCAGAGCGCCTACAACGGCCACTTCGAGTCCACCTGCTATCACCCGCTGTTGTTGTTCAATCGCGAGGGCGACTGTCTGTCGGCAAAGCTGCGGCCCGGCAACGTCCACAGTGCCGACGATTGGGAAGAACTGCTCTTGCCCGAGATCGAGCGGCAGCAGAAGCTGGGCAAGGAAGTCGTGTTTCGGGCCGACGCGGCCTTCGCCAAGCCGGAAATCTACGAGGCCCTGGAGGAGCGTGGCGTGAAGTACGCGATTCGCATCCCTGCCAACGACAGCTTGGACCGGGATATCGCGGAGTTGTTGACGCGGCCATTAGGAAGACCAAGCCACAAGCCGGTGGTCTGGTACAAGAGTTTTCTGTACCAGGCGGCGAGTTGGAATACAGCGCGGCGCGTGGTAGCCAAGGTGGAGTTTCATTTCGGAGAGTTGTTCCCTCGCGTGGGGTTCATCGTCACCAATCTGGAGACCGACAGCCGGGCGGTGGTCCGGTTTTACAATAAGCGGGGGACGGCGGAGCAGTGGATCAAGGCAGGCAAGCAGGCGGTGAAGATGACTCGGCTGAGCTGCCATC
>JBEKLW010000148.1:0-6447 GCA_050008815.1 Bryobacteraceae bacterium | reverse complement strand
TGGAACGCCTGAGGGACCGCTCACAGCGCTCCCGGAACAACGCCCAGACTGAGCCCTCGGGCCGCTTCCCGACCCCGGCGGCGGCCGCCGAAGCCTTCCGGCAACGCCGGGAACGCACGCTGGATTTCGTCCGCACAACGCGGGAGGACCTCCGGGTCCACGTGAGCAACCCCGGCCAGAATGCCCTGGACGCCTACCAGATGCTCATCCTGCTGGCCGGGCACACCGATCGGCACGTGGCGCAGATCAACGAGGTGAAGGGTGACCCGCGTTTCCCGAGGTGAGGGGCCGGCGCGCGGGCGCGCCCCGTGTCTGTGAACCCGGCGTGGTTGACGCTGGGTTTCGCCGCCCGCTAAATTAGGCTAGGTACACGTCTTTTCCACCGGGTCCCCATCGTCTAGCCCGGCCTAGGACATCGCCCTTTCACGGCGGTAACGGGGGTTCGAATCCCCCTGGGGACGCCACAAACCCGCATCCGCCGCCTGCCGGCACGCCTCCACAGGGGCGCAGAGCAGCAGCATGCCCCGCAACCAGCCCCGCGCGCCGCGCCGCGTCGGTCAACCCGGTAGAGACTCTGCGCGCCGAATAGCCATGGCTCGCTGATCCGTTGTACGAAGATGTCTCTCTGCCGGCGCCGAGCCGCATCGCGCGCTGTTCGGACAGTACCGCAGCACGCCGCTATGCCAGAGTCATGAGATGGCCGATTCGAAGTCACTCGGGGTGGCATTGGTCCCACACGTCGCGGATGGCGCTGATCACCACGCCCGGCCGGTCCAGGTGGATGTCGTGGCCGGCGCCCTCGGCAATTATGCGGCGGCCGTGCGTGGAACGCTGCGCCAGGCCGTCCTGGAGTGTGTACCATACTGCGAGAAACGGTTTCTGGGCGGCGTTCGTAGGCCCTTGCGAAACCACGACGAGCGGAAGATCGCCCAGCGAGCCGGTGGCGCGGACCTGGTCGGAACTGGTCTCCGACCCAGTCTCCTCCGCCAGCCATGCCCGATTCTGGTGCGCCGTGCAGTCGAAGGCACGAAGCTCGGCGCGCCTGTCGGGCAGCGAGGCGCCGCACCAGCCCAGCAGGCGCGGAATGCCGAAGGGCATCAGCCAGAGGTTCCGCTTCATGACACCTGTCCAGTATTCCGAGCCGCGCTTTAATTCGGCCCCAAAAACGCGGCGCTGGTCGGCGCTAACCGAATCCACAAGCACCATTCCGGAGACTTCGGAGCGGTATAGGCTGGCGTACATCTGCATGTTGAGGCCGCCTATCGAGTGGCCCACCAGGACGAACGGCGGCGCGACGCCGGCGTTCCGCAGCAACGTGTGCAGTTCTTCGACGATGACTCTGCTAGTGCGCGGGCCGGGCCGCGGCTCGCTCCACCCCAACCCGGCGCGGTCGTAGGAGCAAACGCGCGCGAACTTCGCGACCCCCGGTTGCACCTTATACCAATGCAGCCAGCTATTGGAGAGGCCGGAATCGAGAACCACCGTGGGCGAACCCTGGCCGGTGCAGACCAGGTGCATGCGCAGGCCATCGACTTCGACGAACTGCCCCGGCGGGGGGTTGGAGTGTCTGTCCAGCATGCCGCCGATGAGCTGATAGAGCGCGCCCGCACAGGCGAGCAAAATGAGGACACCGGCGAAATACCCAGCCCAGCGCGCCGCGCCGCCACGCCGCGTGGGGAGAATCGGGTTTGATTGTCGGAACACGTTGCGATTGTACCTCTGGGAGGAACCGGCCCGAACCCTGGTGGTGTCTGAAATCTGCGTTAGAGGGCTACTTGGCGGGATGAGTAGAGATATTGGTGTTGACCAACCAAGCGATGACGCCCCCAACCAGTAGGATCAGCCCGCCGATGGTGCTGACAACGACTTCTGCGGCGTGCAGAGCAGCAGCGTGCCCCGCGGCCAGCCCCGCGCGGAAGCCGTCGAAGGGCAAAAGGCCGCTGACGGGTGCGCGACATAGAAGTGGGAGCCACACGTCGGCGGAAGCCGACGCTGCAGGCTAAAGCCCACGCCACGCCCGGGCGTCGGTCCAACTGATCCAATAGCCCTTTCGGTCCTTCCTGGCAAACAGGCCATCAGCGTTGTTCGCCGTTGCTGCTTCCCTTCTGCGGCTTGCGCGGGCGACCCTTCGGCCACCCGCCGAGCTTTGCCCATTCGCTCAGTTGCTCTGCGGAATACTTCGCTGCCCGCGCCTTGCCGCCCCGTCGCCCCGCCTCCCCCACCGTCAGCGCCTTCGCAGTCTTCTTTCGCAGCATAGCTCAAGTATACTTAGCGCTAAGTATTCATCAAGAACCATCGGCTCCAGGTGAGAGTCCGCTAGGCCGTTTTCAGTTCGTTCACCAACGCTTGAATTGAGGCAAGGCCTACCTGTGGGCCAGCTATCGACGCAGCCCGCACGTGGTGCACTACCCCGTCGGCCCGGTGTCAGAGCGCTTTCGTGTATCCTTAGAGCAGTCCGATGCTGGTGGAATCGAGGCTGACCCTATCGAAGCGGTTCGCCCCAGGAGTGGCGCAAGTCCAGTTTGCGCAGTACAGCCTTAGGGCGGTGCCAACGCCTCTCGTATCGGAGGCCGAAGCGATCCTTTCATTCGAGAATACGTATGAAGCACCGGCGGGTGGTGGCAGCAATCCCGAGGGAGAGGCCGAAGCGGTTTGCCGGCTATTAGGACTCTTGCTGGACGCCCGCGTACGAAAAGTCGCGAGCAGGATCGCTGATATCGACCTGACAGTTCCAACAGGTGCTAGCAACGCGTATCCACAGTTCTCCGGGCGGCTCGACAGCAAGGGGCTCGATGATTCTTTTGCCAGAGTCCTTTCCCTTGGTGATGACCTCTCCCGCCAGTTTGCGCGGGCCTGCCGGTGCTATACGTTCGCGCTGGAGTTCATTCCGTCGGACCCCACATTCGCTTTCTTCCTATTGGTCGTCGCAGCCGAATGCATGTCCAGTCAGGATTCAGTGATTTCGTTTGTGGAGTTGCATCCGGAGAACAAGAAGTGTGAGCGTTTCTGCTGCTTCGTTAAGCGGTTTTTGCCAGAGGAGTGTAAGTCCGAAGACGACCGCAATGAACCGCTGCTGACCGAGCTTCTCAAGACTGCGTATTATTCGCATAGGTCTGGCTTTGCACATGGGGGAAAGGAGGTCTCCTCAGCCGCGCTCATAGCCGATCAGGCAAAGCTAAACTACTTCAAACACGTAACTGACGGCAGGGAGGAAAAGACGCCAGGTCTAGCTTGGTTCGCCAACATCGTCCGAGGGGCGCTGCTTGGCTATCTTGGGAGTCTGCCGCCAGAGTCGGTCCGACCAGATAAGGACCGTTTGGCGCGGCTTGCGTTTGAGAAGTGCATATTGAAGATCACGTCGACGGTTGACGCAGTGCGAGGTCAGGTATGCACTCTGGACAACATTGAATACCGTTGATCGGGACCTGCACTATGCTGATCCCATCCGCCGCCCGCTGCTATCACCGCTTGCCCCCTGCCTCCTTGATTCGTGGTCTTCGGGGCAGCGCGAGCGATAGTGCGGTACCTAGCGACGACGGAAACGATGGACTGTTTGGCCATGAACGCGCGCCGAACCATTCAGCAGATCCGGGCCGCAGTGGCCAGCAGGCGCCTCCGAGAGCCGTTCACCCCGCCAACCGTGAACCGGGTACCCGGCATCGGACACGCAGATGGGCCGCTTCACCCGGCTGACGAACGCTTTCAGCAAGAAGGTCGAGAATCAGGTCCATGCTATCGCGCTGTTCTATGTGTGGTACAAGTTTGGCCGCATCCATCAGACGCTCCGCGTTACCCCGGCAATGGAAGCGGGCATCAGCGATCATGTGTGGTCGATCCGGGAAGTGATTCTGCGATCCGAGCCTGCTGTCCCACTGGCGGCATGAGTGTCGCGGTTACTGTTTCACCGGCATCCATTTGGTAAACGAACTCTGGGCCTAGATCATCTCCTAGGAAGAAAGATACCGTAACTGTGAACCGCCCACGCCCGAGAGACCGCACGCCTATTTTGCTTTGCGGGTCCTGGAAAGACCTCCTATCGTCGATGATCGTGTGCTCGCTATCCGCAGTTGCCGCCAGAATTAACTCGCATAATCTGCCCATCTCTGGTTTGATACAACCAAACTGCTCGTTCATCCAGCAGCCGTGACTAAGTACCATAGATTCTTGAGGCCCCGCATAAAGAAGCTGGGTGGATAAGATAGGCGCGTTGCTGTTGAACATTGCAACTGTGAGAACAACCTCGGCTTCATCGCGCTGACGTTCCCTAAAGGCAGTCCCATCAGAGCATGCGAACAGAGAACGGGTGTAAGGTCTCACCGGAGTGACATCGTAGGTTCTCTTGGCTGGTCTCGACTTCAGCGGAGATCCACTGGTGGCAACAACGTCTGGTGGGTTGATTACCAGTGCTCTCCACACTACAATCACCAGACCGGCCGCAAGCAGTGCTAGAACGAAGACCATCGGCGTGGGGAGACCGTTGATGTACGCCCAGATCCACATTACTGCCGCTCCCATAAAGGCCCCCACCGCCTGTTTCCATCCGATCCACTCCAAAAGACTGTGGATAGTGACGACCAATTTGATGAAGCTGCCGATCCTCTTGAGAGTCTCCACTGTTTTGCGCATGTCGCTAGGCTACCACCTGCTTAAGCGGAGTGGCAGACCCTCCGCAATCCAGTTGCCAATCCGCCTAGGCAGCGGCACCAAATTGACCCACTACCCTGTTTTCACGCCGGACAGCATATATCAGACGGGGTCTGAACTGGAAAGGGTCTTGACGGTTTTTCTCTTTTTTCTGGAAAGAGCGACAACCAGCTAGCGCGTGTTCCCCGGCAGGGCGTGGCGTGCGTTAAATCGCCCCGGCCACCCCGGCGCCACCCAAAACGGGATAGAATCCACTGAGGATGGCGCTCCCAATGGATCCCCCCCCGAAACGCCGCGCCGCGGCAGGCATTCCCATCGCGCTCTTCATAACCGCCGGACTGGCGGCCGCCGGAATCCTGGCCGGCTGGCTGGTGCTGCGCGGCGGTCCGCGGAAGTCGCCCGCGCCCGTGCTCACCGAGGAGGCTCGGGCATACGTGCGCGCCGAGCGCCTACAGCTCAGCGACGTGAGCATGATCGCCACGGACAACTTCGCCCGGCAGACGCTGGTCGAGATCACCGGCAAGATCACCAACACCGGGAACCGGCGGGTAAAGGTGGTGGAGATCAAGTGCGTGTTCTACGATCCGTTCGGCCGCGTGGTGCTGCGGGAGCGCGTCCCGATCGTGAGCGCGCGCATGGGCGGGCTGAAGCCGGGCGAGACCAAGAGCTTCCGCCTTCCGTTCGACGCGATTCCGGAGAGCTGGAACCAGACGCTCCCGGACCTGGTGGTCGCCCAGATCGTTTTCGACTAGCGGACGGCTGCCGGGGACACGGCCGCCAGCCACAGGTACATGCTCAGGAACGCCAGCGCGGTGAGGGCCAAGCAGAGGTACGAGAGGATGCGCCAGAGGTGCTCGCCCCATCCGCCCACCAGCCGCGGCGTGCCGGCGGCGTAGGCTACGACGAAGCCGGCTGCCAGACCGCCGATGTGCGCCGCGTTATCGACCCGCAGCCCGGGCAGGAGGCCCAGCGCCAGGCCGTATACCGCCCAACGGACATACAAGCTGCGGATGGCGCCGCCGAGCGGATGGGCCCGGTGCCGCACGCCCAGCGCGATCATCGCCCCGATCAGGCCGAGGATGCCGGCCGAGGCGCCGACCGAGAGCGCCGGCGTCCAGATCATGCTGAGATAGAAGCCGCCGACCGTGGCCGCAAAGTAGATCACGAGCAGACGGGTGGAGCCGTAAATCTCCTCCACCTGGGCCCCCAGGTCGAAGAGCACCCAGGAGTTCATGAGCAGGTGCAGGATGCCGCCATGCAGAAAGCCGGCCGTCACCAGCCGCCACCACTGGCCGAGCACGATGGCGTCACGATACTTGGCGCCGAAGTCGAACAGCGTGCGCCCGTCCAGATCGAACAGCGCATTGGCATTGCCGGCGCGCATGCTGAAAAGCACCGTGGCCGCAAACAGTCCGAAGTTGATCAGCAGGATGATGGAAGTGGTGAAGCGCGCGTGCGGGATGAAGCCGCCGAGGATGGCCTTGGGGTCCCGGCGATCGATCGCCCGCGGCCCTACCACGCCCTGGCAGTACGGGCACACGCGATCGCGCGAGGTTATGAAGGCCCGGCAGTGCGGGCACATACGGCGTTTGTCCATGACCAGGTTTCATTGTAGCGGACGGGCGCTCGGCGCCCCGCGTGCTGGGGGCTCCCGTAATCCGTCCGTAAGCCGGCGCGATCTCCACTTTGTGGCGCGAGCTTCACACGGTGCTGAAAAGGTAAGTGCCTGGGCCGGGTGCTGCTTCTCTGTCTGGTCTGCTGGAGAGTCCGGACTCTATGGAAAAGGGCTGAGGGGGCCTCTAG
>JBEKLW010000147.1:0-6449 GCA_050008815.1 Bryobacteraceae bacterium | reverse complement strand
GCGAGCATCCTATTGCCAAGCTCCAGCAGGCCTTCGCCGCGGTGAAAGAAGCCCCGCAGCCGAAGAAGAAGTAGTAGAAACGGCGCGGGGATGCCTCAGGGCGGTCCAATGTGGACAAGCCTGGGATCAGGCCGACCTCTATTCCTTGCTAGCCACTGTAAGAACTCGGCGCTACCAGCCCATGCGCTGGCGGAGAGAAGTGATGTGCGCGACGTGGTGGCGGCAGTGCCAGGCGTACATGGCGGCGATGAGGTCCAGGCGCATCGCGCCCCGCTCGGGGTGGTGGAAGGTGCGGGCGAACTCGGCGTCGCTCATGGCGCGTGCCATCATCACCCAGCGGCGGTGCATGGCGTCGAGGAGCGTGAGCGAGACCTCCACCGGCGCAGTGCGCGCCTCGGGAAGCTCGGCCCAGCGGTCTTCCTTATACGGCTTGACGGTGGGGTTGTCCTCGGTCAGCGCCAGCTTGAAGCGCACGTAGGCGTTCATGTGGCTGTCGGCGAGGTGGTGCACCACTTGCCGCACGGTCCAGCCGCCGGGGCGGTAGGGCGTGTCGAGCTGGGCTTCGCCCAAGCCGTCGATGGCGTGGCGCAGTTGCCCCGGCAGGGCGGCGATGTCCTCAATGAAACGGTTGCGGTCCTCGCGGCTGATCGTGGAAGGCAGCGGGAACTTTCCGATCGGGTAGCGCAAGTCGGGCACGGCACTGGAATCCTGCATACTCCGAGGATACCCTGGGCGCCAACGGCGGCGCGCCAGCCGGTAGGCCCGGCCCGGCGGGGGCGGGCCGAGAGCCCGCCGTGAGTGGTAAGATATACACATGAGGCGCACAAATCTTGTGTTAGATGAGCATCTGCTGGAAGAGGCAACGCGGGTCTTGGGAGTCAAGACCTACTCGGCGGCGGTGAATCGTGCGATCGAAGAGGTTCTGCGTGTCCGCAAGATCCAGAGCCTCTCCGCCTTCCTCGGGAGTGGGATCTGGCAGGGAGACCTCGCTGAAATGCGTGAGGACCGGCGACCGGCACGGGCGCGTCCGCCGAGGCGGCGCAAGTGATTCTCGTTGACACCTCGGTCTGGATTGAGCTGCTCGCCGGTCGTGGCCGGCGGCCCAGCGCCGATGACCTGCTCGAATGCGCCACTTGCGGCCCGGTTTTGCAGGAGGTGTTGCAGGGGCTTCGCCCGGGCGCCGCGAGTGACGTGTTTCGCGAGGCATTCCTGGCGCTGTCGTGCCTGAGCGACCCGCTGCCGTCGGTCGTCTTCCTGGCAGCCGCGGAGATCTACCGCGACGGGCGCCGGAGAGGCTATTCAATTCGTTCCGGGGTGGACTGCCTGATTGCAGCGATCGCGATTCAGAATCGGGTTCCTGTCTGGCACCATGACCGGGACTTCACTACGATCGCGCGCTACGCCCCGCTCGAAGTGCTCGCCGCTGGGTAAGGGCGGATGGGGCGATGGTCCTGCCTGTGCGCGCCGGATCAACGCCCGGCTTCGAGTTGCCGCGTCCAGGCGACCAGAGCGGCGAGGAGCTTGCCGATGAGCTCCTTGGTCTTCTCATCCTTCAAGTTGCCCTGCTCGTCGAAGCCCTGCGGCGCGTTCGAGATCATGACCTCGGGCTGGTTCACCGGGTACATGTTGAGGAAGACGAAGCACTGCCGGAGGTGATATTGGGCGCGGGACGTGCCCAGCCCGCCGATGGTGGCGCCCATGACGGCTACCGGCTTGCCCGTCCAGGCATTGTCGCCGTAAGGCCGGGAGGCCCAGTCGATGGCGTTCTTGAGCACGCCGGGTATGGAGTAGTTGTACTCGGGCGTGACGAACAGGATGGCGTCCGCGGCGCGGGCACGCTCCTTCAGCAGACGGACCCTCTCGGGCGGATTCGCGTCTTCGTCCTGGTTGTACGGCGGGATGCCGTCGAGCTCGAAGATTTCGATTTCGGAGCCCTGGGGCGCGAGCTGCTGGGCGGCCCGGAGCGCCGCGCGGTTGAACGATTGCCTGCGCAGACTGCCGGCGATTCCAAGGATTCTCAGTGGAGTGTTCACGTTCTTCCTCTCCGCGTGTTGCTGTGGCCTAGTCTAGCTCGCTTTTCTCACCACGACCGCAGCGAGGCCCGCTGAGAGGGCCGCCAGAGCATCGCCACGCCCTGCTCGGTGAAGGCGTAGGGAGGCCTGCGCCGACCACCCCAACTTGAGATCACAGATTGTGATGTCAAGTCTAGGCTCGCAATCTGCGACCCTGGACGAAGCGCCTACGCGGTCTTCACGATGTCGCGGTGGGTCGTTTTCACCTTGTAGCCGGCGCGGGCCAGGCGGCGCATCTGGCCGGTCTTCCGTGCGGCTGGCCCGGCGGGCACGGAGCCATCCGATGCGGCCGGCGTTGCGGTTACAAACCCGATGCGCCGGCGAGGCTTGGCCGCCGGCTCCATCAGCTTGCGAATCGCGTCAAAGACCACCCGGAACTGCGCGTCGTATTTCTGTTCGAGCGCGTAGAGCTTGGCGGCCAGGTCGCGGTGGCTGGCCATCAGCTCCCGCAGCTTCACGAACGCCCGCATGATGGCGATGTTCACCTGGACGGCGCGGTCGCTGTTGAGCACGCTGGAGAGCATCGCCACGCCCTGCTCGGTGAAGGCGTAGGGTGCGTACTTGACGTTCTGGCCTTTCTTCAAGGTCACAAATCGTGACCTTGAACAGAGAGTCGCTTCTTGCAGTGTCAGCCGAAACATGAAATCTAGAGGGAAGCGCCGTGCATGGCGCTTCACAGCCTGGTTCAAATGCTTGGTTTCGACTCCGTACAGCTCCGCTAAGTCGCTGTCCAGCATGACCTTCTGCCCGCGAATGAGGTATATCCTGCGCTCGATGACCTCGGGGGCCACGGGCTCGAGGGCGGTGGATGACTTCACCTTGAAGTAGTGGACCTGCGGCGGCTGGCCTCTCGTTCAAGATCACAGATTGTGATCTTACAGCCAAGTTCGGGTTGCGATCGGCGAGCCTGGACGAAGCGCCTACGCGGTCTTCACGATGTCGCGGTGGGTCGTTTTCACCTTGTAGCCGGCGCGGGCCAGGCGGCGGCGCATCTCGTCGGCCATCATCACCGAACGGTGCTGGCCGCCGGTGCAGCCGAAGGCGATGGTGAGGTAGCTCTTGCCTTCGCGAATGTAGTGCGGCAACAGGTAGATCAGCACCTCCGAGATCCGCTCGATGAACTCCACCGTCTGCGGAAACGAGCGGATATAGCGCGCCACCGAGGGGTGCCTTCCACTCAGCTTCTTGAACTGCGGGATGTAGTTCGGGTTGGGCAGGAAGCGGACGTCGAAGACCAGGTCGCTATCGGGCGGCAGGCCGTTGCGGTAGCCGAAGCTGGTGACGTAGATCAGGATCTTCGACAGGTCGCGCCCGCCGCCGAAGGTTTCCCCCATCAGCTCGCGCAGCTCGTGCACGTTGAACTTCGAGGTGTTGACGATGTGGTCGGCCAGCGCGCGGATGGGCGCCAGCATCTGCCGTTCGGATTGGACGCTCTTGAGCACCGACTTGCCGGCGCCCAGCGGGTGCGGCCGCCGCGTCTCGCTGAAGCGCCGCAGCAGCGTCGCGTCGTCAGCTTCCAGGAAGACGAGCTGCGCCGAAATCTTGCGCCGGATCTGCTTGTAGATCCGCGGGAAACGTTGCAGCCCCGCGCCCTCGCGGATGTCGCAGACCAGCGCCGCCCGCCGGATGGCCGGCGAGCCGCGGACCAGCTCGGCGAACTTCGGAATCAGCCCCACGGGCAGATTATCAACCGAGTAGTAGCCTAGGTCCTCGAGGCCCTTCAAGACGGTCCCCTTGCCGGAGCCGCTGAGGCCGGTGATGACCACCAGCTCCGGCGGCTCGGAACGATGTCGGGAAGGCTTTTGGTTGCTCACGCCTCGATCAAGTCGAAATTGCCGTCGCGCCGGCGGATGAGGACGGAGACCCGGTCGGTCTCGGCGTCACAGTAAGCCACGTAGTCGCGGCCGTCGATTACCAGCAGCGCCTCCTCGAGCGTCATCGGCTTTCGCCCCTGGCGGTGGTCCACGCGGAAGACCCGCGGGCCGCCTGGCTGGGGCTCGCCGTCCGCCTCGGCCGTCTGGCCCTGCGCCGGGCGGGCGAGGGCCGGAGCCTCCTCCGCCGCGGCGGCGCCCGCGGGCTCCGGCTTGTGGATGCGCTTGGTGTCGCGCCGTTTGGCCCGCAGCTTCAGGAGCTGCCTCTCCAGCTTGTCCAGGGCGGTCGTCATGGCGGTGAGGGCGTCAGCCGCCTCCGCCTCGCCGAACAGCTCGTGATCCCGGTAGTGCACCCGGATCTCGGCCCGCTGCACGCGGCGCTCCGAGGCCAGGATGACGTGCGCCTCGCGCTCCCCTCCGGGTGCGTCGAGGAGCTTGCCTAGTTTGGCGAACTTGGCTTCGATCCTCCGGTCTTCCGCCGGAGTCAGCGCTTTCGACTTGCCGGTATAGGTGATCTTCATGGCGTTTCTTCGCTCCCCGGTTCCTCAGGCGCGCACGCGCCGCTGGTGCGTGGAGGGAATCTTCATGTCTTCCCGGTACTTGGCGACCGTGCGGCGGGTGACCTGGATGCCCGCGGCCTGAAGCCGCGCGGTGATCTGCTCGTCGGTCAGCGGGTGGGCGGGAGTCTCTCCCTCGATCATCCGCTTCACCATCCGCTTGACCAGCAGCAGCGGCGTGCCGGCGCCGGAAGGCCCCTGCACGGCTTCCGAAAAGAAGTAGCGCAGCTCGAAAACGCCCTGCGGCGTGCGCGCGTACTTGTTGGCCACGGCGCGGCTGACGGTGGAGGGATGCACCCCGATCTCCTCCGCGATCTCCTTGATCATCATCGGCCTCAAGCAGTCCAGGCCCTTGTCGAGAAACTCCATCTGCCGGCGCACGATGGCCTGGCACACCTTGAGAATGGTCTGCTTGCGCTGCTCGATGTTCTTAATCAACTGGAGCGCGGAGGCGTAACGCTCCTTGACGTAGTTGCGGACCTCTTTGCTGGGCTCCTGGCTGCGATCCAGCATCCGGCGGTAGTTGGCGTTCAGCCGCAGTTGCGGCAGGTCCTCGTCTTCGAGCTGGATGATGTACTCGTCGCCTTCCTTGAAGATGTGAACGTCCGGCTCGACCTGCCGCGCGCCCGGCCCGGAATAACGCAGGCCCGGCCGGGGATTGAGGTGCTTGATCACCTCCACGGCGATCTCGATGTGCTCCAGGGGGCGGCCCAGCAGCCGCGCCAGCTCGCGGAGCTGCTTCAGCTCGACCAGCTTCAGGTGTTCGGAGACGATCTGCCAGGCCACGCCGTCACGGCCGTTGCGGCTCTCGAGCTGCAACAGCAGGCATTCACGGACGTCGCGGGCGCCCACGCCGGCCGGGTCCAGCTTCTGCACCTCGTGCAACGCGGCCTCGATTTCCTCCAGCCTCTGGTCGCCGGAGGCGGCCATCTCCTCGAGCGACGCCGTCAAGTACCCGCTCTCGTCCAGATTGCCGATGATCGAGTCAGCCGCGTCGCGGATGTGATCCGCCAGCGGCACCATGCTCAACTGGGACCGCAGATAGTCGCCCAGTGTGACCGGAGCGGTGAGGAAGGTCTCGAAGGAGGGCTTGTCGACTTGCTCGGCGGCCGGGCTCCTGTAGCCGGGGTCGAGATAATCGTCGAAAAACGTGCCGAAGTCGATTTCCTCGAAGGGGTCCGCGGCCGCCGGCTTCGGTTCGGCCGCGTCGGCTGTGTCGGCCGTCTCGGCTGGTTCGGCGCCGGAGGTGCCCGGCGGGGCCTCCGCGGTCTCGATGTCGAGCGCGGAGAGGGCTTCGGCGGGAACCGAGCCGTCGCCGTCGGCCGCATCCAGAACCGTCTGATCGGCCGGTGCGGTCCCGCGCTCGCTCTCGGCTTCCAGGAGCTGCTGGAGTTCCTCGGGGCTCAGCTCCTCGCCGGCCTGGTCTGTCGCCTCCTCGAGCACGGGGTTCTGCGCGATCTCCTGTGCGATCATCTCGCGCAACTCCAGGCGGTTCAGGTGCAGGACCGTGACCATCTGGACCAGCCCGGGAGTGAGGATCTGCCTCTGTGCGACCCTCAGTTGCAGTCTGGGCGACAGCAAGCTCATCTGGCTCTCATCATAACTCAGGCGTCTGCTGGCAGGTCAGTTGTCGTCGAATCAGAGACTTGCGGGAGTGCTGCCGCTTGCGCGCGCCGGAGCGGTAGCGCGCCAGCTCAGGCCCCTGGCTTGTGGCGCTCGGCCACGATTACGATTTCGATGTCCGGAGCCTCGCGCAGGATGCGGCGAATGAGGTCGCGGCCCGGGAGGATGTGCCAGGCGCGGAAGCGGGGGCGGGCCAGGAAGATCTCGGTGATGCGGTGCAGGCGGGCGAAGCCGGCCAGCGCCCGGGCCGTGTCCGCGCTCTCCAGGATCCGGGTTTCGATGTGCAGGTTTCGCGCGAAGTTGAGCACGCGCTCCACTTCCGCGCG